>JAOZKQ010000579.1 GCA_029935275.1 Bacteroidales bacterium
GCCTTTCAGGCTAAAAAATGCAAAACTTTATGTACATATTTTAATAATGGTACAATTCAGGTTTTTCTCCCAAGAATTTCAATTGATACTTTAAAAGCAGTAGAAATTTTAAAAGCCCTGCTTAGCGACTTGCATATCCTGCATCAAAAGTCTCATCCCATTTCTTTTTTATTTGCCGGTTATTGATGCGATAAGAAAGTGAAATATAGAACATCTGTACATTTAAATCCTCATAAGGTTTGTTACCATTAGAATCTTTAAAGTTCTGATTTAACATACCTTGCAAATAATATTTAAACTGCAGATTAATTCCGGCCGGGAATTGGACGCCTACAAAAACTGAAGGAACAAAATACCTTACTTCATCCGTAAACCAACCGGTATATTTCACTTTTTCATTGCTCCGGCTACCATTACCACTTGGCCAGTACTTATGCTTAAACTGAAATTGCCACTCATACTCTGCCCCTCCAAAAAAATACAAATGGTTATCCAATGAACCAAATTTAATAGCCAGGGGTACTCCGATGTTATAGGTCCTGTAAATATGCTTTTCAAGTTGAAGCCCCTCCCCTGTTCCATTAGGTCGGTTTTCATCCATTATAAATCCAACATTCCGCAATGCCAGTCCTGTATATAAGCCAAAATTCTTACCAAAATCAAAATTCACATATTGTCCAAAATGAAGAAAAACTGTCCATCTCAGGTTTGTTGATAGAGAATTCCCCCCCCTGTCTGCCTGGCTCATCTGAAAAATCATTTCTCCACCGGAAGATGTATAAATATCCTGCCCCTTAGACAAGGAGGAGAGTCCGGCAATAATCATTGTAATTATTAGTATTTTTTTCATGGTTAAATTTTATAAGTTGATTCTGTCTGCAAGATATTAATTTAAATCTGTTTAGTTGTAATAAATAAATACAAAAAAGTCCGAAAACACATTATTTTACATTATACTCAAAACAATCCCGGCTGATCATAAGAAAAAGCTTTGATAAGTTCTGGAATATTTTTCTCCACATGCCTTTTTGAGATAAGGGGTGATATAGAATGTGCTTCCATTAAGCCTTCAGGATATGGGACCAGCAAGTTCAGCAGATCATCCAAAGCAGTGTTTTGCTCTAACCAAAGACCTTCTTTCTCCTCCTCTAAAATAACAGGCATCCTTTTTTTCGTATTATGTATGAGCTCCATCATTGGGTTAGCTGTGGTGGTAATGATACTAAAAGTAGAGAACAACTCGCCTGTTGTCTTGTTTACCCAATTGTCATAAACCCCTGCAAAGGAGAAAATATCCCTCTGTTTAAGATGCACGTAAAAAGGAATTTTTTTATTATTCCGGTGTTGCCATTCATAAAACCCTGCGGCCGGGATCAGACATCGTTTTGACCTTATCCCCTGTTTAAAGGATGGCTTAGTGGTAATGGTCTCCGTACGTGCATTAAAAGTCCGGAACCTGATTTCTTCTGCCTGAGCCAAAGAACCTGTCCAGGATGGAATTAAACCCCACTGAAACAATTGAATGGTATCACTGTCTTCTGAACATATCACAGGCATTTTAGATAATTCAAAGGCATGGTAATAATAACTGGGCCTGTAAGCATCCGGATCATTCAATACAGCACCAAAACGCCGTTCCATTTCTTCCCTTATAATATTAACATTTACTGTAAAACACATAATCCAAATATGATTTTCTGGTTGTTGTATAAACTATTGTAGATAAAATTAATAGGATTTAAATTAGCAATACTTATTGGAATATTGGAATAATGGAATGGGGGAATGGAGGAAATCAATGTTACCAACTATATAGATAAATAAATAAAATCCACAATATATTATATCATAACCAACTATTTTAAAGTAATAAATAA
>JAOZKQ010000580.1 GCA_029935275.1 Bacteroidales bacterium
TCATTCTTTTTTATTCGCTCAAGGAATGGCTTCATGGATTTGACATAAATAGTAACATATTGTACACCTGTATCATCATGAATGTATTTTGGATAGGGATGATTGGATTTTTTATCAAAACTCATTATTTTCCATTGTGTTGCCTGATCGCTATCTTTCAATTTGAGAATGGCGACTTTAAAAGGTGTCCCGTCTGTAAGACCAGATCGTTTTCCAAACTCTCCATCAACATCAAAGCTACCTGTTTGAGTCATTCCCAATACCTTTGTGTAAAAGTCATAAGATTTATCAAAATCTTCAACAATAACACCGAATTCGATTATCCCACGATCAAATTCCGATGGTTTAGGCTTACTGAAACTGAGTACAGCGATTAAGATAACTGGTAGCAGAACTAAGAATGGCAAACTAATTTTTAAATTTTTCATGGTATAATAGTTTTTTGTTTATAAAGATGTAACCAAAGCTAAATGTTGTTTCAACTAAAATTCTTATACTAGAGGAAGGAAGCCGCATAGATACCAGTATGCCGGCGGTATTTCATTACTGAATCTTACTCTTTTTAATACCTCAGCTCCACCAATTCCCCAGGTTTGCTTTCATGATGAGATCTGCTAACTGAAGTAATTGTGAAATTATATGTTTTACGTGACAAAAACCACCTCTTTTTTACGGATAGTTGATTATTCCGTGTGATAAAGAGGATATTGGATGGGTCATCAGTGTCCATAGTCTTTTTATTTTGGCATCTATAAACTACATAATAGCAGCCATTTTCAACTGTATTATTTTGGTTCCAGCTGATGCTAACTGAATCCCGGTTTGATTTTACTATTACATTTACCGGTGGAGGTGGAGGCTTTCCCCCAATGGCTGGATTCACAGGGATCAGGGCAGGGTAGGGGTATATTTTCTTTCTAAGGGTTTGGTTTATTTTAACAGGGTTTTTAATAAAAACCTTTGAACTAAAATAAAAATTTCCTGATACATTAGGCAATGAACGGCTAAGTTCAATCTGTTTTACTATTTCCTTGCTGTTTCTCCATTCTGGGTTTTTTGATTTTTTGTTAAGCCGGTGTACACCATGACCGATATAAAGATTTCTGTCAAAAGAATTTGTATCCCACCATTCAGCAATCTTCTGATGGTCTGCTATTTTAAACCCAATATGCCAATAAGCCTGTGGGGTAACATAATCGATCCACCCCAACTTGAGCCACTTTAAAATATCTGCATAAAGGTCATCATAATTGGTTTGTTTTGATTGTGTATCCGACCCAAGTGGATCGGCGCTCTTATTTCGCCAGACACCAAAAGGACTAATGCCGAATTTTACCCATGGCTTTATCGATTTTATAGTATCCTGAAGCTGTTTGATGACAAGGTCAACATTGTCCCTTCTCCAGTCTTCCTTTTCCTCTTTTTTAAATCCCCTGGGATATTTTTGAAAAGCTTCTTCATCCGGAACATCAAGCTCAGGCAGTTTGTAAGGATAAAAATAATCATCCATATGAACCGCATCGATGTCATACCTCGTAACAACATCGGCAACGACCTTCGCAACATAATCACGGGTTTCGGGCAATCCCGGGTTCAGGTACTTGTTTTTTCCATAGCTAATGATCATTTCCGGGTGCGTAACAGCTATATGTGACGAATCAAGAATAAAATCTTTGTAGCCTGTTACTGCCCTGTACGGATTAAACCAGGCATGCAATTCCATATTCCGTTTATGACATTCTTCAATGATCATCTCAAGCGGGTCATAATAAGGGTCTGGGGCCTTCCCCTGCTTGCCGGTAATCCATTGTGCCCAGGGTTCTATTGATGATTTGTAGAGTGCATCGCATGCAGGCCGTACCTGGAATACTA
>JAOZKQ010000119.1 GCA_029935275.1 Bacteroidales bacterium
CCATCCCGGAAACTAACATTTCTTTTTGCAAACTGTGAAATATCGGGTTCATGTGTAACCAGTGCAATCGTCATTCCCCTGCCATTCAGTTCCTGGAAAATCTCCATTATCTCAAAGCTGGTACGGGTATCCAGATTACCGGTAGGCTCATCAGCCAACACAATAACAGGATCATTAACTAATGCACGGGCAATAGCAATTCTCTGTTGCTGCCCGCCAGATAGCTGACTTGGGAAATGGTGGTGCCAATCTGCCAGACCAACCATTTCAAGCATATTCATTGCTTTTTCCTTCCTTTCTTTTGCCTTTACCGATGGATTATACAAAAGGGGTAACTCTACATTTTCAAGTGCTGAAGTACGCGACAAAAGGTTAAAAGTCTGAAATATAAATCCTATTTTCTTGTTTCTGGTCCTGGCCAGCTGATCTTTATTTAAACTGCTCACATCTGCACCATCCAGGAAATAGCTTCCAGCTGTTGGAACATCAAGACAGCCGATAATATTCATGAACGTAGATTTTCCGGATCCACTCGGGCCCATTATTGCTGTAAACTCACCACTTGAAATTTCCAGGTCAATTCCACGTAAAGCATGTACCTTTACATCACCCATATCATACACTTTGGTAAGCTGATTTGCCTTAATTAGTTTATTCATTTTATTCTTAATTTACTCACATACTTATATTTCATAAAAACAATATTCTATCATATAAAATTCAAATAGTGGCTAATTACCTCAGTCCTCTTCCTCGTCCTTGTCCCATGGTAGGGGCAAAAGGATTATTACTTTGTTGAGTTTTTTCAGCTTCTTCTTCATCATATAATGCTGCAATAACAATTTCATCCCCAACTTTAAGATTTTCATTTATTACTTCAATAAAACTACCATCGCTTATGCCTGTTCGTACCCTAAGCGGACGTACATCCTCTCCAGCTTTAATCCAAACCTGGCCAAAATTCCTGGTTCTTCGCTCTCCTGGCACTGTCTGTGCTGTTCCTCCAGTTGGCCTCTGTCCAACCTGGCCGGGGGCACCCTGTCCCATTCTACTTCCGCCAAAGCCACCCATACCCTGTCCTCTTGGCTGACCTCCACCAAATATTGCATTCGTACGAAACCGTTCCAGCATCTGATCAAGCTGTGCACCCGACATTCCCCTGGATTCCATTCTTTCTCTCATTAGAGTCAATCTTTCTTCCGTCTGCTGTTTGACTGAATCAGGAAGTTCATTATATAATTTAATCAGATAAACAGTAGGTGGTGTAAACTTCAGGGCTTTTGTGGGCACCTTAAAAACGTTCTCTCTCTTATCAATAGAAACCGTTATGCTTGCTGTCATTCCAGGCATCAGTTTCATATCAGGATTTGGAACATCAACAATGACTGTATAATTGACAACATTAGAAATAATAATGGGTTGCAAGCGTATCTGTTTTACCTCACCATTAAACACATCATCCGGAAAAGCATCAACCGTAAAAACTACAGACTGCCCTTCCTTTATCTGGCCAATGTCCGCTTCATCCACACTTGCCTCTACCTGCATTTTGGTAAGGTCATTTACAATAGTGAACAGTGTTGGTGAGTTGAAGCTTGAAGCTACTGTCTGCCCCTGTTCCACATTTTTAGAAATAACCACCCCATCAATAGGTGAAGTAATGGTGGCATAATTTAGATTAATAACAGCCCTGTTTAACTGAGCTTCTGCTGACACCAGGTTTGATGCGGCCGTTTCGTAATTATCAAGGGCTTTATCATAATCAATCTGAGCAACTACTTTTTCCTCAAACAATAGTTTAGTCCGTTTAAAATCTCTGTTTGCCTGGTTAAGCAGTATTTTTTTCCTGTTATAATTGGCCCTTGAATCAAACACCGAAGCCGCCAGTGTTGTGGTATCCAGCCTGGCAATTACCTGTCCCTTTGTAACCTTTGAGTTAAAATCAACATATAATTTTGATAAAATACCTGAGACCTGCGTTCCAATCTCCACTTTTGTTACAGCCTCAAGAGTTCCGGTAGCCGTTATTTCTATATCTATGTCGCCTTTTTCCAGGACTTTTGTTTCCCACTCGATGCTAAATGTTTTATCCTTCTTTAAAAACATATACCCCACTGCAACTACTGCGAGAATTACTACTGTTAAAATGATTATTGTTTTTTTCATCTATTTCTATTTTACTTAGAATTGAATTATAGTGTAATTGGTTTGCCCTGATAAAAATCAAGGATCTTGTCAGTGAAAATAAACTGATATTTTGCCCTGTTCAGGTTTGATTCTGAATCGAAGTATTGATTTTGTTCAATGATAAAATCTGTGGCATTGATCATTCCCAGTTCAAATTTACGCTTTGTATCGCCATAAGATCTCTCAAGGTTCTTAACTTGTTCTTTTGCCGCTTCATGATTCCTGGCCGATGCTATCATATCATTATAAGCTTGTTCTATCTTTTTTCTCAACTGATTATTTGTATTTTGTGCATTTAATTGTGCTGTCTGGATATTTATTTTAGACCTTTCAACATTACTTTTCACCTGCCTGTTGCTATAAATTGGAATCGTAAGGTTAAGTCTTACTGACTGGGCGAAATTATCCGTTATTTGCTTTCCAAAAGGATAATTTAAAGTAGTAATGTTTGTTTGCGCCCTTTGGGCCAATACAATTTCTGTGGGATCACTTTGCAGATACCCAATCTGTTCCTCTTGCATGATGGTTTCCCTGTCATACAAGTTTCTGTTGTTTGAATATCCGGAATTTATACCTGCAGAAAGTGATAGTCTTGGGTAATTAGCACCTTTGGCAATTTTTAGTGATTGTTCAGCACTGGAAATTTTAAGTTCTGCGCTTTCGATCTCAGGGAGGACACTCTTCGCATTTTCAAATATCTCCCGGGAATCCTGTAAAATGACAATAGCTAGTAAAGAATCATTGTACACAGGTTGCACCACCTCAAAATATTGTTCTACAGGTAATTCCATATACTGCATGAGGTTTATTTTGGCCATCTCAAGTTGATTTCCTATATTTATAAGGTTGTATTGATCTGAAGCTTCCTGAGCCTTAATCTGAAATAAAGTTCCCTCCGGTACTTCGCCTGCACGAAGCAAAGACTCCGTTCTCTTAACCTGTGCCTGAGTTGAGTTAAGCTTGTTTTTTGCATTCACAACCTGTTCATATGAATACAGAATCTGCAAATATGCCTGGGTTATACTAATGGTAATATTGTTCTCGGTTTCCTGAAGGTCAAGGTCCCCTGTCTGAATATCAATCTTTGTCTTTTCAATTGTATTTTTATTCTGGAAACCATTAAAAATATTCCAATTAGAATTCAGGGCAAAGTTATTACTGGCAAAATTACTTGAAGTATAAACATTTGTATAAGGATCAACAGAACGCCCAAAATTAAAACTCTGGCTACCGGAAGCATTTATGGAGGGAATCATTTTTGCTTTGTCCTGCTTGAGGTCAATCTCGTTAATCTGGTTTGACAATTTTTTCTGGTTAATTGAAATATTTCTTTCAAGTGCATAATTTAAGCATTCCTCCAGGTTCCATTGCTTTTCTTGTCCATAGATGTATGAACCCATTGCTATAATTATAATTATAATCGTAATACCAAGTTTGGTTTTCATCATTGCAATTTATTAAAGTATCAAAACTTATTTTTTATAAATGGATTTATACTATTTATCCGATGTCAACTGAACACTTTTTATCCAAAGCATGGATGATTGCGACATAGCTTGCATCATTTCCATTCTTTCCGGATTTCCCTAACCACCTGTTGGCCTTTGTCCTCCAGGCCTGTACTCCCATACATACCACCACCTCCTCCTGTCATACCTCCACCCTTCATTCCTGATCCACCCGGGCCTTGTGCATTCATGTCGATATGGCCAGTCTCAAATCCAACACTTAAATACTGGTCTTGGCATTAAGGAACTGATCGGGATTATCAATTAATAAACGAAGTTTAAATCCCATTTTCTATTTGACAATTCTCCATTCTGAATTATTCCCTAACTTTATTATTTTTTTAAATATCCAAAAACACCTGTCAAAAAACCCGAAATTGTCACTTCGAATAATAATTGAACGCATTGATTGAGCTGAATACCATTATCAACCTGCTTTACACAATCAGGAAAAGTCTAACTGAAAAATTTAAAATAATCAGCGTAATTGATGATCACTAACAAAATTAGATTCAGTTTATATCAAAACCCATAACTTCATATTTATAAGGATTTTGGAACCTTTCTTACGGATTTCCGTAATAAATCTATAATAACTAATAATTAAAAAAACATCCTGTTAAGAAGAAACCAAACAAATAAAACTGCATCCCCAACTACAAGATTCAGAGTATATTAAACCTCTATCTTAAGTATTTAATGCAATTTTTATTTCATAAGTGATCTTTCACGGCGTGTCTTTTATATACAGGAATTTAGAATACAATCGTATTATAAAAACATATGAGAACAATATCTTTACGAAACTACTTGTCGGTAATTTTCCTATTTATTTTAAGCCCTGCCCTGTCCTTTGGTCAGTGTAACCTAACTGCAATTCTTACTGACCTCAGCTGTGCAGGAAGTTCTGACGGCGCCATCGATATTACCGTAACTGGTGGAACTGCACCCTACACTTTCACCTGGACTGACGGAACAGGATCAGGATCAGTTAATGGACAGGAAGACCAAACAGGTCTTGCAGAGGGTACATACCTTCTTACCATAAAAGACAATGCCAGTTGTACCATAGACACCTCTTTCGCCCTTTCACAACCAATTGCTATTTCTATCACAAGTGAGTCATCTGCAAATGCAAGTTGTAACGGAGCAAGCACCGGTAGTGTAACTGTAACTGCTTCCGGAGGGACTGGAGCATTAGTATATACCTTAATCCCCGGCGGACTAAGTAATGGCTCAGGTTTCTTCCCGAATCTCCCTGCTAACACATATACAGTTAGTGTTACTGATGCAAACTTTTGCGGGCCGGTAGTTAGCAGTAACCTGGTTGTAGCTGAACCTCCGGCTATTTCAATTTCAAATGAAACAAAAACAGATATAAGCTGCAACGGGAATAATAATGGTAGCATAACGATCACCGCAGCAGGTGGCTCAGGACTGCTCACCTATACCTTAACTCCTGGTTCGATCACTAATAATACAGGCTTTTTTAATGGATTATCAGGAGGGGCTTATGTTGTGCAGGTATCAGATGCCAATGGATGTGGTCCTGTACCCAGCAATCCTATTCTGATTATTGATCCCCCCTTAATTACAATTGACACTGAACTATCGACCGATCTTAGCTGTCATGGAGCGGATGATGGCACGGTAACTGTAACAGCTTCTGGCGGAACAGGTACACTTACATATACCTTAAACCCAGGAAGTATTACAAATAATACAGGAGTATTCGTTAATCTCGCACCCAATAATTATACCGTAATGGCAAGTGATGCCAATGGCTGCCTGCCTGCACTGAGTAATAGCCTGACAATAAATGAACCCTTTCCAATTGTAATAACCAATGAAACAGCAGAAGACATAAGCTGTAATGGTGCAAATGATGGTGAAATAAACCTTACTGCTATCGGAGGTACCGGAAGTCTTACTTATACACTTAACCCCGGTGGAATAACAAACGGAACCGGGATTTTCCAAAACCTGTTGGCAAACACCTACACAGTTAGTATAACAGATAACAACGGTTGCGGCCCCACAGTAAGCGGGAATTTAGTAATTAATGAACCTGATGCTATAAATATAGACAATATTTCTGTTACAGATGTTTCCTGTAACGGCGGAGGAAATGGAACAATAACCGTTTCTGCATCAGGCGGAACCGGAGCTGTTTTAATCTACACACTGAATCCTGGTTCGATTACAAATGGGACAGGTTTCTTCAATGCTTTAACTGCAAACACCTATAGCATTTCTGTTACTGATTTTAATTTATGCGGTCCGGTAATTACCAACAATATTATAGTAGGAGAATCACCTGCTATTATAATAGACACTGAGTCTTCAACACACATAAGCTGTAATGGTGCTGATGACGGAACAATTACCATAACAGCATCCGGTGGCACCGGAGCACTGACTTATACACTGAACCCGGGAGGAATCACCAATGCTACAGGAATTTTCAACGGACTTGCTTCTAACACCTACACAATTAGTGTAAATGATGCTATTGGTTGCGGGCCTGTTACCAGTAATAACATGACAATAACTGAGCCTGTTTCAATAATTATCACTAATGAAGAGTTCTCCGATATCTCTTGTAATGGTGCTGGTGACGGAACAGTAACTATCAGTGCAATTGGCGGATCAGGTAGCCTGGCATACACACTTAGTCCTGGTGGAATCAGTAATGGTACCGGCATATTTACAAATTTAGTTGCAAACACATATTCAGTAAGTATCA
>JAOZKQ010000581.1 GCA_029935275.1 Bacteroidales bacterium
TTGCTATACTTGTTCCGAAATAACTAAAACGAAATCCCTTTAAAAAATTGCTGATCGCTATCAGAAGCATCATTGAACAAAATTTAATCCCTTCAGTCGTGAGTCTAATGGTTCTTATTTTTCGAGCTTAGCTTATATGAAAGTCAGTTTAAAAGATATTTGCACTGATCTTAAATCCGGTCATCCAATATTTACCGTTTTCAAATCCGGTCACAACTTCAACATTTAAAAATAAAAATATATTATAAACTCCATACCCAAGTTCAAAATAATTCTTCAAATCAGATGTACTTAAATAATTGAACAACAAACCCTCTGTAATTAAGGTCCGGTTAACAAGTGGAAGTCGTTTTAATAAGAATCTGTCATTTTCCCAAAAAACAAAGCCTTCAAAAAAACCCTTATTAGTAGCATAATTATAATACGGTAGCAGCCGGTATGTATTCCGTTTATTTTTGGTGCTCATCAATAAAATTGGATTTGAATTGAATTGCTTATAATCAGCAAAATACAATCTTTGATTAGTAATAAATCCCCCACCATTAAAGGCATACCACAACTTGTCATTTAACCCTGTTGATATGCTATGATTTACACCAATCTCAATAAAATCAAAATCAGCAGAGCCAATGCCTGAAAGACCTCTTGAGTAGTTAAGTTTAAATGTCGGATATTTGCTGCCAGCCGGATATTTACCGGTTTTTCTCATATAATATCTTTGTCTGGGTGTATATTTAAGGTTAATGGAAAAAATAGCAGCGGTATTTGCCTCTATCAGGGATGTATCCATGTCAGGATGTACCGGCGTATTTGATGAAAAAGTTTTGTCTTTCCAATCAATAAATGTAAAAGTGGCATGATTTTCCAGAGGAGATCTCTTCATATATTCAATCCCTCCCCTAAACCGAAACCCATTAAACAGCTCTCTTGAATACACTAATTTCATAAAGTCCTTTTGGTAATACTTTTTATGGTTCTCTTCAACAAAAAGGGTATAGATAGTATTGATAAATACCGGCATACCACTACCATAATCCTTTGTTGAATGGCCACCTCCCATACTAATCATAGAGTGGTTAAAAGGATTAAATGTATAACTAAGTGCAAGTTCTGCATCAAGATTCACCCTGCTAAATGCATACCCGAGTAATAAATTAGCTGCGAACCTGTGCCCTGATGTATCAGTCAGGCTATAATTAAAACTCATATCATATCTAAGACCATCAACTGTATTATAGGACCAGGAAGTCAAATCCAATAGGCCGGGAATCCTAAATCTACTGCTATATTTTGCACTGTCTTCTTTATACAAATATGTATTCCCAAATAGCAAATGCTTAAATTTGAATTTTCTTTGTGTATTCCTTATCGAATCCTTATACTCAACAGGGCTCATTTTTCCAACCAGGGAATCCTTTTCTGTAAAACTATCTTTTTCTTCAACAGATAGAGGGATAGGCCGCATTTTTTCCCAATAGGCAGAATCATTTACTATACTTTTTTCTTCGAATTTGACCCTTTCCAGTATTTCCAGAGGCTCAGGTGGCAAACTCCTTTGTGCTTCTTTCTTCACTAACTTCTGCAACTTATACATCTCCCTGTTGGACAATTCATCTTCAGCATAAAGCTCCTCCATTTTCTTCTTCTGCTTCACCTCACGCTTTGTTTTCTTGATATTAGTTGTATCTATTTCTAATTGCTCATACAGTTTCATCTCTTCTTCCTGTTTAGTCTGCATACTGATCAGGAGGGAGTGATCAAGCTTTGGATTCAAAGTAACTTTATAATCATTTACAGAAGCGACATACCTATAAGAAATATCAAAACCAAATCCTTTAAATTTTATATCAAAATCCAGACTCAC
>JAOZKQ010000120.1 GCA_029935275.1 Bacteroidales bacterium
ACTTCTTCCTTTGGTTTATCCGCCAATTTGTGTATAGAATTTCCATTTACGAAAATGGCCTTAAAAGGAGTCGTTGGACAAGCGTATTCACAAGCGCCACAGCCTATGCAAATATCATCCTCCATCTCAGGAATCACAAGCCTGTCATCTTCCTCATAGGGAACCATTTTAACTGCTTTTGTCGGACAATGCTCTGAACATGCACCACAATCCGTTTTTTCAGTATGTACAATACAATTGTCTTTAATAAAAGTAGCAATTCCCAATTGAGTTAGTTTTTTGGTTTCTAATTCAATGGGAAGTAATGCACCTGTTGGACAAACATCCATACAACGGAAACATTCAAAATTGCAATAACCTTTCCAGTAATCCATCCGGGGCTGCATAAGACCTTTCAGTCCATATTCGAAAAAAGCAGGCTGAAGCACATCTGATGGGCAGGCAACCACACAAAGATTACAGGCCGTACACTTATCATTAAAGTCATCAATAGTAGAACCACCCGGAGGGCAAACAGGAAATTCTCTATTTTCAGGCACAGTTGAAAGCAAGCTTGCTTCCGGAGTAACAAAACCGGTATCCTGTGCAATCTGGGCATTAAGTGATTTTAAAGTATCCTGTGACTGAAAAGTACTTTGTGACCTTGAAATACCAACAGTACCAAAAGCAAATGCAATAGTTCCAAAAATAAATTTCCTTTTACTCAAATCAGGTACTACTGTGACAAGATCAGAGTCTTTTATTGCATTATCTTTCTTTAATTTTGGCTTTTTAGCACTATAAATTACTGAGTTAGAGGAACAGACTGTCAAACAATCAAAACATGAAATGCACCTGGTAACATCCACTACCTGATCAGCAACATCCAGGCAGGAGGCCTTACAAGCCTTACCACATAATCCACAATGAGTACATGTACTTTCATCAAACCGGATACGAAAAAGAGAAAATTTGGAAAGGAAACCCAAAAATGTTCCCACCGGACAGATAGTATTACAAAATAACCGGCCATGAAAAACCGACATCCATAATATTACAATCAATATTCCAAACTGAAGCATAAAAACCATAAGGGATATTGGTTTCACCTCAACCGGAAATAAAGCATAAACATTTACTTTCCCAAATAAAAATGATATAAAATTATTAAACCAAATGACCAGTGGTTTTACAAAAAAAGAAATAATCCTTCCAAAATTACTGTAGGGGTCAAGCAGGTTCACAATAAAAATAAAACCAAAGATAAAAGAGAGTATGGCAATTATCAATAAACCATATCGAAGTTTATTATGTGGTTTTGTAAGCTTAAAATTCCGCGCTTTTTTCTTTTTGAACTTTTTTGAAAACCAGGAAACAATATCCTGAAGGATACCCAGCGGACATACCGAAGAGCAATAAACCCTGCCAAACAAAAGGGTTAAAACAATTACCACAATAAAACCTATCGCACCCAAACTGAGCACATTCATGAATTTAAGAACCGAAGGAATAAACTGAAGCCAGGTCACCCCATTGATAACATCTTCAGGAATCATTCTCCTAAAATCAAGAAAAATCAATAAAAAAGAGGAGATAAAAACTAAAGAAACACCTACCCTGATCCTTTTCAATAAATGGCTTCCCACAACCCTTATACTTTAATTCGCTTTATTGAAAGCTTACTCAAGTCCATTGTACCAACATTAATTTCATTAGCCAGGCGAATATGGGGTATACTTGAAGGTTCTGCTCCATAAAGCTTAGCCGCAGCAGCATCAATGGTAACCATGTCAGTACTGATTAGTTGAGCCTTCATATTCAGAACATCGGATTTTGATACACCCTGTGGCCCGTTTTTCATTATAACATTATAAGCATCTATAATATTAAGGTCAGGTTTTCTTTCATAACTAGCAAAATCTGCAATACACTGGTGAAGATCATTTTTATGCCAATACCTTCGGTCCCAGACAGAACCCATAAGATTTTTCATCGAAAGGCTCAATTTGGTAGATGAATGATGTTTCAATACCGGGACATTTATATAAACATCTGACTCAAGAAGAAGTTCATGTACTTTAGCCATTTTAAGTTTCGTTCCTCCCGGAATACTTATTTCCTGGTAATAATTTTCCGTATTTCCCGGCACCATCTTGCCACCAGCTTCCTTAACGTATTTCTCAATCCCGCTTGTCTTATAACATTTTGTCCAGGTATCAGCGGTATGGTCAAAAACAAAAACATCTTTAGCTCCGGCTGCAAGGCAGTGCTCAACAATTTTTTTAACCAACAATGGATTTGTATTAGCTGCCCTTTCAGGGGTACGATCCCAGCCAATATTGGGTTTGATCACAACAGTTTGATTCTTTTTAACAAACTTTGACATTCCTCCCAAAGCATTCATCGCTAAGTCAAACATCACATCCGGCTCACCGCCTTTTACGGCAATTAAATCATAAGCTGAAGGAGCATTAAAAGTTCCTCTTCCCCAAACCTTATCTACTCCGACAAATGAATATGCAGCGCCCGCAACCACGGCCGTTTTAGCAGTTTTCCCAAGAAAATCTCTACGTCTCATAAATACATCCTTTTATTGTTTGCTTGCAAAATACTAAATTTAGACGAAATTCCCGGTAAAACCGGATATTTTAAACGAACTGGTTTTCACATTTGTTACATCATCAGGTCTGTAAATCATTAGAGGAAACATATTCTTTTAGAGTAAAAAAAAATAAAACTATCTTTAAGCCATAAAAATTAACAAATGAAAAATCAGAATCTGACCATATATTATGAATGCTTTTCAGGGATCAGCGGGGACATGAACCTTGCAGCTATGATTGACCTGGGTGTACCTGAGGACTATTTAAGTGACGAGTTAGCGAAACTGGACCTTGGTGGATACGAACTAAAAGTAAGCCGGGACTCGAGAAATGGAATTTTTGGTACCAGGGTAGATGTAATTCTTGCTAAACAAGACAAACATCATCGGCACCTTAAAGATATTTACCATATTATTGACACCTCCGGTTTATCATCCAATGTTAAAGATCTAAGTAAAAAAATTTTCATGAAGGTTGCAGAGGCAGAGGCAAAGATCCATGAAATGTCCATTGACAAAGTCCATTTTCATGAAGTTGGGGCCATTGATTCCATTGTTGACATTGTTGGTGCTGCCATTTGCCATGATTACCTTTCTCCAAAAAAAACGATGGCGAGTACTATTGAATTGGGAAAAGGATTGATTAAAAGCAGCCATGGAATAATTCCGGTACCTGCACCCGCTACTGCTGAAATATTAAGGAATATCCCAACCCACATGGGTGGCGCAGTTTTTGAAACAACCACCCCTACCGGTGCAGCAATATTAGCCACCATTGTAGATGAGTTTACTGATGAGCTATCACTCAAAACAAAACATACCGGATATGGAATTGGACATAAGATTGCAGAAAGGCCGAATATTCTCAGGGTGCATCTCGCGGAAACAGATACAAGTAAAAAATCTGGCTTTAAAAATGAAAAAGCATGGATAATAGAATGCAATATAGATGATATGAATCCGGAGTGGTATGAATTCATTGTTGAGAAACTTTTCCAGAATGGTGCCCAGGATGTATATTTAAGTAATATCATTATGAAAAAAGCAAGACCAGGCACCAAATTATCTGTTCTTTGTGATAACGAAAACCTTGAGATATTAAAAGAGCTTATACTTATTGAAACCACTAGTATTGGACTTCGCTTTTTTCCTGTTGAAAAATCAATGCTGGACAGAAAAGTATTAAACATTTCAACCATCTATGGCAAAGTTCGTATTAAAACATCTTACTTAAACAATGAAATTATACATCAAAAACCTGAATATGAAGACTGTAAGAAAATAGCCAGAAAAACAGGAAGACCGCTAAAAGAAATTATAGATAATATTTCATTGAATTTACAAAAGAATAAATAAGGATTATAAAATGATTGACCATCCGAAATTTAAAGAACTCATACAATACCTTTCCAAGCTGGGATCAGCTGTAATTGCTTATTCCGGGGGCACGGATAGTACATTTCTTATTGCTGCGGCAAAATTGGCCTTAAACGATAATTTTGTAGCCTTTACCATTGATACCCCTTACATTGCCAGATGGGAGATAGATGAAGCAATTGAAATATGTAAGGACCTGAAAATAAGACATAAGGTAATTCAATCGGAAATGATAGATGAAATTAAAAATAACCCTTTGAATCGCTGCTATCTTTGTAAAAACCACCTTTTCACCGGTTTGCTTGAAGAAGCTAAAAAACTTGGAATCCCATTTGTTATTGATGGTACTAACCTTGATGACAAAGGAGATTATCGTCCGGGAATGCAGGCATTGAAAGAACTTGAAATTAAAAGTCCGCTTCTTGAAACAGGCATTGGTAAAGAATTGATAAGGAAATTTTCAAAACAATTAGGCCTGCCTACATGGGACAAACCGGCTTACGCCTGTTTGCTTACCAGAATACCCTATGATACAAACATAAGTTTTTCAGAAATTAAACGAATTGAATTATCAGAGAATTATTTAATGGAACAGGGCTTCAGGGCAGTTAGAGTTCGAAGCCATAATCTGATTGCCAGGATTGAAGTACCTCAGGATAAGATCCCTGAATTGCTTCAGAAAAATAAAGATAAAAAAATTAGTGATGCAATAAGAGGCTTTGGTTTCCAATTTGTTACAATTGACATGGATGGGTACAGAATGGGTAGTTTTCTACCGGATAAAGATCGTATTAAATAGTTTTTTTCCATATTGTCAAGCATTTACTTATAAAGAAGTTCCAGGTAATTGATAATTGTAATTTTTATAATTATAACCAGAATCTTATTTTAAATACAGAGTCTAATTAATAATCATATCTCTTAATTATTTTATAATGACAAACGAGGAAATCCATAAGATACTTGAAAGTGTTAAAGAACAGAAAATTAATCCTGAAGAAGCCCTTGCTCTCCTGAAAGACTTTTCCTTTCAGGAACTGGAATATGCCAAAATAGATCATCACCGGGAGCTCCGAACAGGATACCCCGAGATTATATATTGCTCTGGAAAAACTACCAGGCAGGTAAGAGGTATAATTACAGCCATGCTTGAGAAAGATGTAGATATTATGGCAACAAGGGCGAGTGAGGACCTGTTTAAATCTGTTAAAGACCTGCACCCTCAACTTGTTTATTATAAAGATGCCCGTATAATTAGTGTTAAAAAAAAGAAATCGAAACCACCGAAAACAAATATTTGTGTAATTACTGCCGGAACCTCAGATATCCCGGTTGCCGAGGAGGCAGCTGTAACTGCCGAACTTCTGGGTAATAAAACAGAAAGAATTTTTGATGTTGGAGTTGCAGGAATTCACCGGCTTATGAATAAACTGGATATTATTAAAAGATCGAGAGTAGTTATAGTTATTGCAGGCATGGAAGGAGCACTGGCAAGTATTATCGGCGGACTGATAGACAAGCCTATAATAGCAGTTCCTACCAGTGTTGGATATGGAGCAAATTTTGGTGGTATTTCTGCACTATTGGCCATGCTAACCAGTTGTGCCGGGGGAGTTTCAGTTGTAAATATTGATAATGGTTTTGGTGCAGGTTATTATGCAAGCATGATCAATAAACTGTAACTAGCTATCGTTGAATGGAAAACACCATACTACTTTCCACCTCGTATCTTGGCCCTGTCCAGTATTTTTCCAAGTTTTTACTAGGTAAAAAACTGGTCATTGAGAAACACGATAATTTTATTAAGCAAACCTATCGTAACCGCTGTATTATTTATGGGGCGAATGGACCAATGTCTTTAACAGTTCCGGTTCTACGTGGAAGTTTTCATAAAACACCTGTTAAATCATTAATGATTGATTATTCAAAAAAATGGCAATCTGAACATTGGAGGGCAATAGAGTCAGCATACCGCTCGTCACCATTTTTTGAATTCTATTCTGAAGAGATTCGGGAAAGTTATAAAAAACAACCGGAACTACTTATTCATTTAAACACAGAGCTTCTGGAAACTATTTTCAGGTTAATTGGCATTTCTCCTGATTATTCATTTTCTACACAATATCTTTCTTCAGGAGAATTTGATTACCGCACAGCAATCAGGCCAAAACAAGCTCTACCTGACCCTAATTTCAAACCGGCTTTTTATCATCAGGTTTTCGAAGACAGGTTTGGTTTTATTGAAAATCTGAGTATGCTGGACCTTTTATTTAACACAGGACCCGAAGCACCTGCATTCCTTCAACAATCCATTGTACAGCAATAAACTATATTCTTATACATAAAAAAAGGATGACCTTCTCAAATCATCCCTTCCATTTGTATATTGGCAATTTATCAGAACCTAAAACCTATGGTAGCCATAAGGTTATGTTTACTAAAGTCAATAACAGCTGCCTCAGCAGGCGGAT
>JAOZKQ010000121.1 GCA_029935275.1 Bacteroidales bacterium
CTTGCATACAGAAGAATCAAAAGTAAACAAAGATACACTTGTTATTGGTGGAGGAATTGCCGGCATCCAGGCCTCTCTGGAAATAGCAAACGGACAACAGAAAGTATTCCTTGTTGAAAAATCAGGAACTATTGGAGGACATATGGCTATGTTTGATAAAACCTTCCCTACCCTTGATTGTGCTGCTTGTATTTTAACACCAAAAATGGTAGAGGTTGGTCAGCATAATAATATTGAGTTATTAACATATAGCGAGGTAAAATCAGTTACAGGAAGTGCAGGTAATTTCAAAGTAATCATACACAAGAAAGCCCGCCGGGTAAATATTTCCACATGTATAGGCTGCGGCACCTGTTCTGAAAAATGTCCTTCAAAAGTATCGGGTATTTTTGATGCCGGTACTGCATTGCAGAAATCTATTTACATTCCTTTTCCCCAGGCAGTCCCAAATAAATACATGATTGATGAAGATAGCTGTATTTATGTTAAAAATGGCAAATGTGGAGTTTGTGCTAAAGTTTGTCCCGTTCCTGACTGCATAAATCTTGATGAAAAAGATGAGGAAGTAGAGATTCAGGTTGGAAATATTATTGTAGCCACTGGCTTTAAAACCTTTGATGCAGGGAAAATTGATCAATTTGGATATGGTAAGTACCCAAATGTACTTACATCCCTTGAGCTGGAGCGACTGGTAAATGCTGCTGGCCCAACAGGTGGTTTCATCAAATTCAGGTCACAGGACAAAAAAGGAAACTGGATCTTTTCACCGGAAAGCGATGAGCCCAAAAGCATAGCTATTATCCATTGTGTTGGTAGCAGAGATGAAAACTATAATAAATACTGCTCGAAAGTATGTTGTATGTACTCACTGAAACTTGCCCATCTTATAAAAGAGAAGCTGCCTGAGGCAGAAGTATCAGAATATTATATTGATATGCGTGCTTTCGGAAAAGGTTATGAAGAATTTTATGAACGTATCAAAAATGAAAACATACATATAATACGGGGACGCACATCTCATGTAAAGCAAAATGGCCAGGGTATGATAATACGGACTGAAGATATTGAAGGTTCCAGGCTTATAGAACAAAAGGTAGATATGGTGGTTCTTTCTGTAGGAATTGAACCTGCTGAAGGGGCAGCTTCCCTTGCTAAGATATTAGGACTTACACAGGATAATAACGGATGGTTTTCAGGCAAAAATTATATTAGTGATCCTACCACTACCATAAAAGGAGGAATAAGTATTGCCGGAGTTTGCCAGGGCCCAAAAGACATACCTGATACAGTTGCCCAGGCATCAGCTGCAGCATCTTCAGTTTTACAAAGTATAATAAAAGGGAAAATTACCAATACAATGAGTACCTCAGCTAGAAAAATTAATGAATATGCACCCTGATATAGTGCTTTCAACTAATAATTAAATAGTGCCTGCAAGAAAACACCTCTTTTTTAAGTCTTTGATAAGAAGGCGTCAAAGACAAGGCTTTCAAGACGAGAGTAACGCAGTATTTGACGTTTTCTTGCAAAGACTAAATAACTGACAATACATTAATTTATAAAAATAATTATGGAGGACATATTATGATTCAAAGAGTTAACACAGATCTAAAAAAAGACCTTCTCAAACTAGGGGTTAAAGACTGGAACGAGTGCTTTCATTGTGGTAACTGTACTGCCATTTGTCCACTCTCTGAAAACGAGCTTCTCTTTCCCCGGAAAGTAATAAGACAGGCTCAAATGGGCCTCGAAACCAGTCTTCAGGCAAATGTATCCCCCTGGATGTGTTACTATTGTGGTGAATGTTCGGATACCTGCCCAAGAGATGCTAACCCGGGGGAACTGATGATGTCCCTAAGAAGATACTTAACATCCATTTATGACTGGACCGGTTTATCAAGACTATTCTACACAAATAAATACATGGAGTTTGCAGCAATTATTGGACTGGCAATTATAGTCATTCTTCTATTTGCCATCTGGGGGCCCCCACTCGATCCCAGCCTGACCAGTGAAGGAGGTGTGAAGATAAATTCATTTGCACCAATTAAATGGATTGAACTGGGAGACTGGAGCATGGCGGTAGTAGTTGGGGCCTTGCTTATCAGTAATATACTACATATGTTTTACAAAGTTATTATTAAACCAGGAGTGAAAATCCCTTTAACTACTTATATTACAGAATTATGGAAACTACCTACTCATTTTGCCACTCAGGCTAAATTCAGAAAATGTGATGCAAAAGGTAAATTTTACTGGGGTGCCCATTGGCTGATGATGACGGGATATACTGTTATGTTCACGATGATTGTTGTGTTTCTACCAGAATTTCAGGTAGAAAAAGTAAATGACTGGTGGCACTGGCAAAGATTGCTTGGCTATTATTCCACATTTGGATTATTATTTGGATTGATATTTGTGATTATCGGACGTATCAAACAAAACAATCAGATCTTTAAATTTTCCCATTTAAGTGATTGGTTATTCATCATTATGTTGTTTTTGACCACGATCAGCGGAATCATGTTGCATCTGTTCAGGGTTGGTGGGATGCCTTATGCCACTTACTATACATACATCGCCCATATAGCGATACTTATACCAATGATATGTATTGAAGTACCGTTCTCCAAGTGGTCTCACCTGGCATACCGTCCGTTTGCTATTTATTTTGCAGCCTTAAAAAAAGAAGCTAAAGAACTAGAATATAAGACCAATCTGTCTCCTGAGGCAGCATAAAATTAAAGAAAGGTTAAAAATGGAAGAAATAAGAATAGGTGTTTATATTTGCTGGTGCGGCACAAACATTTCCAGGATGGTTGACGTTGAAGATGTGGCGAGGGAATTATCAGAAATGCCAGGTGTAGTTATCTCCAAAGACTATAAATACATGTGCTCAGATCCTGGACAGGCTCTAATTATTAAGGATATTAAAGAGCATAAACTGAACAGGGTTGTAGTTTCAGCCTGTTCTCCAAGAATTCACGAGCTTACTTTCAGAAAAGCACTTGAAAATGCAGGTTTGAATCCATATATGTTTCAAATGGCCAATATCAGGGAACAGGTTTCCTGGGTGCATGATGACAGGGAAAAAGCAACTAAAAAAGCAAAAGCCCTGGTTGCAGCTGCCATCAACCGGGTAAAATGGCATGAATCCCTGGATAAAAGAACTGTTTCTATCAATCCATCAACTCTGGTTATTGGAGGGGGGATTGCAGGTATTACTGCAGCCCTGGAGTTAGCAGATACAGGTAGTCCTGTTTATTTGATTGAAAAAACAACAGAATTGGGTGGAAATATGGCAAAGATAGACCTCACTTTCCCATATCTGAATAGTGCAAGGCAAATCATTCAGGAAAAAATTGAAAGAACAGAGCATCATCCGAATATTCATATATTTAAAAATACAGTGGTAGATGAGATATTTGGATACATAGGCAATTTCAATTCTATTATAGGTCAAAATGGTTCGGAAATCGATCTGAAGTTTGGGAACATAGTTGTAGCTACGGGCTTGAAACCTTTTGATCCCTCTGGACTTGAAAACTATGGTTATGGAAAATTTCCGGATGTAATTACATCACTTGAATTTGAAAAAAAGTTACTAAGTGGTAACATACTGACAAATGAAGGCAAGGATCCTGAGAATGTTGTAATAATTCATTGTGTAGGTAGCCGGAATCGGAGTGAGCATGAATATTGTTCAAGGACCTGTTGTATGACGGCATTAAAATACGCAAACCAGCTAAGGTCTGCCATTCCAGATGCAAATATTTATCAGGCTTATGCTGATATGCGGGCATTTGGAAAAGGTTGTGAAGAACTTTATACATCTACTTCAAGAAAAGGTATTATGTTCCTAATGTTTGACCAACAGAATGACCTGCCTGTTATCAAAAAGGCAGAGCCAGGTGACTCCTGCAATATGCTTATTGAAATGAATGAAAAACTCTCAGGTGAAAAAATTGAAATCCCTGCTGATATGGTTATCCTGATGGTTGGGCTTGAGGCTCATGAGGATGCAAAAAAAATCTCACATACTGTAGGGATCAGTCTGGATGGAAATTCATTTTTTATGGAAAAGCACCCGAAGCTCGATCCTGTTGCAACTACCACAAGTGGGGTTTATGTGGTTGGAAATTGTCAGGCACCAAAAGATATCCCTGACACAATTACACAAGCTAAGGCGGCCACAGCAAGAATAATGGGAACAATAAAACAGGGAGAAGTAGAAGTGGAGGTCATAACCGCAGTAGTAAATGAAGATATTTGCTGCGGTTGCCAGACTTGCATTCAGGTATGCCCTTATACAGCCATAACATATGATGTAGTAAAAGGTGTATCGGTAGTTAACGAGGCAATCTGTAAAGGATGTGGAACCTGTGGATCAGCATGCCCTACCGGAGCAATCCGTTCAAGGCATTTTACCGACAACCAGATTCTCTCTCAAATAAAAGGACTTTTGTCAAAATCGTTAGAATTAAAGGAGGTATAAGTTATGAGTTATGAACCCACAATTATTGCTTTTCTATGTAATTGGTGCTCCTATACCGGAGCTGACCTGGCCGGAACATCCAGAATGAAATATGCTTCTAACATTAACATAATTCGTGTTATGTGTTCAGGAAGAATAGAGCCATTATTTGTCCTCACAGCCTTCAGAGAAGGTGCTGATGGAGTTTTGATTTGTGGCTGCCACCCGGGAGACTGTCATTATCATGAAGGAAATTACAAATGCCTGCGCCGTTATTATTTCCTTAAGAAATACCTTACACAAATGGGTATGAATACAGAACGCATGCGACTGGAATGGGTCAGTGCCAGCGAAGGAAAGCAATTTGCCGAACTGGCTGACGATTTTACTGAAAAAGTCCGGAATCTGGGCCCATGTAAAATAAAAGAAGCTGCCGAAACATTAACTTAAAAAAGAATAACCATGGCAAAAAAAGAGAAAAACAAAATAAAACTTGCAATTTATTGGGGTGCAGCCTGTGGAGGCTGTTGTGTTTCAATACTGGATGTCCATGAAAAACTGTTTGATATAGTAGCTGCAGCTGATCTGGTATTCTGGCCCATTGCCCTCGACTTTAAATATAAGGATGTTGAAAATATGCCGGATAAAGATATTGATGTAACACTTTTTAATGGCGCAGTAAGAAACAGCGAAAATGAACACATGGCCAATTTGCTTCGGGAAAAAACAAAGATATTGGTTGCCTATGGTTCCTGTTCACATTTGGGGGGCATACCAGGATTAGCCAATTTCAGCAACCGGGAAGAAATCTTTAAAAGGGTCTATGAAACAACCGAATCTACTGTTAATCCTGAAAAAATTACTCCACAAACCAAATACAAAGTGGCAGAGGGGGAACTTAGCTTACCTGAATTCTATAATGATGTCAGAACCCTGGACCAGGTAGTGGATGTTGACTATTTTATACCCGGTTGCCCGCCCCAGTCGGAAAGATTAATGGAAGTTTTTACCGCCATTGTAAGCGGAGCTGAACTACCTCCTAAAGGTTCCGTGCTGGGTGCACTGGACAAATCTCAATGCGATGAATGTCCCAGGGAAAAATCGGAAAATAAATTGATAAAAGAATTTAAACGGCCCTTTGAGATTGAAGATGATGGAAAAACCTGCTTTTTAGAACAAGGGGTTATTTGTATGGGCCCTGCAACCCGCGGAGGTTGTGGTGTACGCTGCATTGAAGGAAACGCCCCATGTCGTGGATGCTATGGCCCACCCACCAGCGTATCCGATCCCGGAGCTAAAATGATGTCCGCTATTGCTACAATAATAGATGAGAATGAACCTGAGGCGATTGAAAAAGTAATTGATAGTATAGAAGACCCTGCGGGAACTTTTTATCGCTTTAGCGTTCCATCCTCTATTATCAGAAGAAATATTGAAACCTCTGAAAAGAAAGCAGAACAAGCTGTAGTGTAGAATAGATAAATAAATATTTAATTCGATGAAACGAATAACAATTGATCCGATTACCCGCCTTGAAGGACATGGAAAAATTGAAATTTTCATGAACGGTGAAGGCCTTGTTGAAAATGCATATTTCCAGGTACCTGAATTAAGGGGATTTGAAAAATTTCTCGAGGGACGTCCTGTTGAAGAAGCTTCTCAGATTGTTACAAAGATCTGTGGTGTTTGCCCGGGCTGCCATCATCTGGCAGCAGGAAAAGCAGCAGATGCTGTTTATGGTGTTGAGCCGCCGCCTACAGCTAGAAAAATAAGGGAACTTTTCTATATGGCACACTTTATCCATAGTCATATTGCCCATTTTTATGTATTGGCAGCACCCGATTTTATTGTGGGACCTACCGCACCCCCTGCAGAAAGAAATATTCTGGGAGTTATTGGTAAAGTTGGACTTGAAATTGGATCAGAAGTTATCAAACAAAGAAGGT
>JAOZKQ010000582.1 GCA_029935275.1 Bacteroidales bacterium
GCTTCCCAGTTTCCCGGAGCCCAGTTTTTTGTTCGCACCCAAATGTAGTAATCTCCTTTTACCTGGTTATTTAGTGTAGTACTGGCGTTTTTTACCGGATGCCCTAGTCCGTGTGCCAGCAAATAAGGAGATCCCATCTGCTCTATAAATTGAGGGTCCACTAACCAGCCTCCTTTATTCTGGAAACTTTCAGCTTCAATAAATATTTCTGTAGTTAGGTTCTTGTTGCAACTAATAAAAAGAATAGAAAGTAATATAAATATGCCGGCAGATCTCATAGTTAATTAATTATGTATTGTAAAATTATACTATTTTTCAGATTTCAACAAATGAATACAGGTTAATATTGTATTTATTTATTATGCAGAACAATGCTTCGGAAAACTTTTATATGTTACATATAGTTAGTATGTTATAATACTATGGCTATTAGGACATGGAAATAATGATTTCAATTTCCTTTCTTCTGAAGAAAAATATTAATTTTACCTTCTGCAATATAACCTACCGAATGATAGACTTAATCAAAAACAAAATTCATAGCTTTGGAACAATGTTGCTGGGACCCCGCAATGAGTTTTCTATGGAACATAGGTTTCTTAGTGCTTTCATGCTATTCGGGATTACTTTGTCCATTATAAGTGTGTTTATTAATACTATGCTGGGTTTTTCTACCGGGTTGATCGTAAGTTCGGGCTCGGTAGCAATTGTACTAGGCGTTTTTTACTATTTCTCACGATTTAGAGGTGCTTATACTTCTATATTATATTCTTCCACCGTTTTTATGCTTGT
This sequence comes from Bacteroidales bacterium, assembly GCA_029935275.1. Taxonomy (GTDB): domain Bacteria; phylum Bacteroidota; class Bacteroidia; order Bacteroidales; family VadinHA17; genus JANTGF01. Next base: position 793 of record JAOZKQ010000582.1, read on the forward strand.
TGTCGTATCCATTGTATGGATTGAGAGCGGGGGTTCTCAAAGTCCGGTTATCTTTATATTTTTTGCCTTACTTGTATTTATTCTTTTATTTTTCAGGGGAAGTTTATTGATGGGAATGATATCTATGTACACCCTTACAATTATATTGTTATACCTGCTGGAATTTATTTATCCGGAAATGATCACTCCTTACCCTGATGAAAAGTCAAGATTAATTGACCATCTGGCGTTATTGGTAGTAATAGTATTAATCATTTCATTTTTTATTTATTATTCGAAGAGCTATTATTTGAAGGAGAAGGAAAAGGCAGAATATTCTGACCTTTTAAAATCATCTTTTCTCTCTAATATGTCACACGAGATTCGTACACCAATGAATGGGATCATTGGATTTAGCCAGCTTCTTATTCATGAAACCGATCCGGAAGCCAGGAATAATTATGTAAATATTATAAATGAGAGTGGGGAAGCTTTATTGAAATTAATAAATGAAATTCTTGATCTTTCGGAAATTGAATCTGGTCAGGGTAAAATAGTTAATGAATCTTTTGATCTTACGCGTTTACTTAAGGATATCAGGCAGACATTTGAATCGGAGAGAGGGAAGCTAAATAGAAATAAATTAAGTATCGAGCTGGAAATCTCAAAGAGTAATAGGGTGAATCGTATTATTATGGATCCTTCCCGCTTAAAGCAAATTCTTTCAAACCTTTTGGGAAATGCACTTAAATTTACGGAATCCGGAAAAATTGCATTCGGGTATGAGATCATAGGACTTAATAAAATCCAATTTTATATCAGGGATACAGGTATTGGTATAAGTCAGGAGGAACAGGATATTATTTTTGATCGTTTTTATAAAATTGAAAATGAAACAAAAAAGTTATATGGAGGTACAGGTCTGGGCCTGGCCATTAGTAAACAGTTAGTGAACCTGATGGGTGGTGAGATATGGATGGAATCTAAACCAGGAGAGGGTTCTGTATTTTATTTTACTCTTCCTTTTGAAGAGGTGATTACAGAAGAGCTTAAGGCAAAAAGGAAGGACGTAAAGGACTTTAACTGGAC
>JAOZKQ010000122.1 GCA_029935275.1 Bacteroidales bacterium
CCTTTCAGGCTTACCAACTGTGAGATTTCATGTAAATATTTTCAACAATAGAGTTTCTGTTTAAGTCTTGCTCCACAGAAAGTTCAACTGATCCATAGACAATGCCTTTTTTCAATAAATCCGGGAAGGAATCAACTGTTGAGACTAATTAATAAATTTCTCCCTGTTTTGAAGATTTAGCAGGCCTGTTAACAAAAACAGTATAATACCTGTTCCAAGAAAGATTCGATTTTTAATGGCAATATTATACCAAACCATTTCATTTAAATTTGAAGGCACACTAAAAGGATTAAGAAACACATTCCACATGCTTCTATAAAGACTATCTGCAAGAATGAGTAAGAACAGTCCAACTACTATTATGATAACAGCAGTACCATAACCACTTTTCACCCAAGTGGAGATCATAAAAGCAAAACTACCAATAAAAAATAAAGGAAACATGAGTTGAAAGCTCATTTCAAAAATATTTAAAGAAATAAGTCCAATAGAACTAAGAATAGTCAGAACCAAAATAATTAGAAATACTATTATGAAAATTAAGATTATTCTTACCAACCATATTTTATAGCGGTAATCCGGAATACCAAAAAGTATTTCAAGAATACGCGCATCCTGATCAGTTTGTATCCCAAAAACAGTGGGGTAAAACAACAATAAAAATCCAGGGAAAATTAAAGCCCCATATATAAAAGCCTCATTCAAAGTTTCCTTATTATAAATATTCAGAAAAATAATAAGCACATAAAATAAAATGGCTGCTATAAAAAACCATATAAAACGATTCATAAAGATGATTTTCAAATTGTAGCGTATCATCTTTACCAGTATTTGCCAGAAATTTTTAATATTTAGTAGCACATTTTGCATTTTCTGTTTTTACAAACTATTGTTAATATCTTTTAAAAGGCATAAATAAGCATCTTCAAGAAGTGGCTTAACTACTTTTGCATCCTCCCGGGGTTTATTTTTTGATATCATGCGCACCCTTATGTTTTCCCCTTCACGCATATGGTGAACAATCATATTCTTTTCCGGCAGTCCGTCAAACTTCATGGCTGGAAGGGAAAACTGCCAAACAAAACCCCTGGCAAGAGCAGCCATTTTTTGAGGTTCCCCTGTGTATTTCACCTTTCCCTTGTCAATAACTGCCACCGTATTACAGGAGCTTGAAATATCTTCAATAATATGTGTGGAAAAAATAACAATACGCTCACGGCTTAACTCCACCAACATGTTTCTGAACCGGATGCGTTCTCTTGGATCCAGTCCTGCAGTAGGTTCATCTACTACCAAAATTCTGGGAAGATGAAGCAGAATTTGAGCTATCCCTATTCTTTGTTTCATACCTCCGGAAAAGGAAGCAATCTTTTCATCTTTATGGTCAATCATATGCACCGCACTAAGGACATATTCAATTCTTTTGGATCGGAACTCAAAATCTGTTATTCCTTTTAAAATAGACTGATAATCAAGGTACTCCCAGGCTGTTAGATTTTCATACATACCAAACTCCTGTGGGAGGTACCCTATAAGCCCTTGCAATTCTTCCCTTTTTTCTAATGTGTCAATATTATTAATCCAGATTTTTCCATAACTCTGATCTAAAATACCACAAATGATTCTCATCATAGTTGATTTTCCAGCCCCATTTGGGCCCAATAAACCAAACATGCCTGTTTTAATATCGAAAGAAACTCCATCAAGAGCTTTAAAAGGCTGCCTTTGTTTTCCGATAAGCGGAATTTGTTTTACCAGTCGTAAAAAACTTCGTCGTAATACTCCAAATTTACCTGTAATTCGTTCAATATTAATATTCTCCCTATATAATCTTACAGAAACAGAATAAACCACCAGGGCAAGGAACCAAAGTACAGCCATTGAAATAACCAGTCCATTATTGTTCCAGTTTCTTAAAAACAAGATTATATTCAGACCCGGAATGCCCCAAAACAAAATAAGGAAACCAACTTTCTCGATTCTCAGGAAGAACCTCTTTCCTGATTGTTCATTTGAGTTTGTTAAAATTTTACTTATAGGTTGGTATAAAAAAAGCGTCAGAATATAGGTAATTAAAGAGAAAAGGAATATCCAAAATAAACCGGAAAGATAAAAATAAGTAAAATAAACAAGGAAACCCAATAAGGGGACTTGCCAGGCCAGATCATAAAAGTCTCTTAAATTTTTATATTCCTTTTCCAAACCGGCTTTGGCCCTTATCTTTTTTCCGGCTTTCCATTCTCTGGTAAACCTGGGATCCCGTTCATAGATTTTCACCAGGTTCTGAATTCTAATTTGGATTGGTTCTTCCGGACTGATAATTCTAGAACCTGCTCTACGCAATGTTGTTTGAACAAACCAGGTAATTCCCGGTATCAATAAAATCAGTAGAATAAATAACAACATGCGCCATAAAATGGAATCAATATTAGAATATGCAAGGTAGCTACCTGCAATTAATAATAAAAATTGAACCAGCTTAACTTTAAGGGGTAAATTACGGAGCCATGTTAATGCATTCTCCAAACCATAATACATAGTTGGAACGAAAAGAAGTGTGAATATTGTGCTGAATGAAAGACCTCCTATTACTGTAATTGCAAATGGAGCACCAATAATGCTTACATATTCAGCTTTGCCCAATGCTAATGGGAGCATGGCAACAATAGTGGTAATAGCAGTTATTAATATTGGTCTTACTCTTGAAAGCCCTGCCACCATTAAAGCCCTGGATTTACGAAATCCGCGATTTCGCAAAATATTCGTATAATCAATAAGAATAATACTATTGTTTACCACTACACCTATCAGGATGAGAAAACCGGTAAGTGTATTGGCATTAAACAAGCTATTTCCCGTAAGTATCAGTGCTACAAAAGAACCTATTGCAGCAAGAGGAATAGAAAACATCAAAACAAAAGGAGTGACCATTGATTCAAATACCGAGGCCAGTATCATAAAAATCAAAATAAATGCAGCACCAAAAAGAAAATAAAAATCTTCAAGCTCATTTTCTTCGTGTACAACCTCAACGGCAACACCGGGAGGAAGTTTATAACCAGCTACAATATCATCAATATCCATACGGTATGATTCCAGTAACTCCTTGGAATCCTGTGCCTCTGAAACAAAGGCATAGTTTATTTCAATTTGTTTTTCCTGATCTACACGAATTATTCTGCGTTTTCCACCAGCATAAATCAATTCAGAAAATGACGATAAATCATGAGAGCCTCCATTAAGATCAGTAACCTGAAGGCCCTTCAGATCGTCCATGCTTTTATCTTGCTTCTCCTCAGGGTCAGTTCCATCCGTAATAATAATATCATATTCATCTGTGCCTTGCTTAAAACTCAAGCCGGAAGAAAATTGTCTGGAAAAGCCACCCAATTCTGAAGATACTTCATTAAGTGTAATATCATACTCTGTCATCAACAAAGGATCCAGGAACATATGAATTTCCGGTCGTATGCCTGATGTATTTACATTCACCCGTTGGATGGATTCAAGGTTTTCAATAAAATACTGGATATCCTCAGCTACGCCCTCCATTACCTCAAAATCGGAGCCTTTAATAACAATTCGTTCTCCACTTGAGCCAATTCCCAGTAAACGCTCAAATGACTGGCCGGGTTTTCTTGAAGAGCCCTGATAACTGACTCCCGAAGTAGGTTGTGTCAGTGAAATATCAGCAGTCGATATATTCCCTAAATCACTTTCAGCGGCAGATTTTATATCTGCAGCATTTCTGCCACCAATTTTATCAAAGTCTTCCTGAAGTTTCACAGTTACAATAGCTTCCTCTTCTTCAACCTGTGAGATAATATCTTTTTTTTCCTGGATCAGGCCAAGTTTTTCTTCCACTTGTTGAACTACCTTATCTGTTGCTTCTAAATCAGAACCTGAAGGCATAGTAACATATACCTTAAACTGGTCATTTTCAGCTTCTGTTAAAGTATTTACACTTATAGAAAGGGAAATAAAAATGGTAATAAAAAATAAAGCAATGGCTCCAATTACAGTCCTTGCAGGAGATCTTAGACTGGTTTTGAGTAATAGAATATAAATTTGTATGATCCTGTTGGTAGTGGTAACTTTTTCAAAAAAAACATTCTTATTTCGTCCCATTTTAAGAAGAAGATGGGCAGCCATTGGAATAAAGAGCAGCGCAACAAAAAAAGATACCAATAAAGTAGAGACAATAGATATTCCGATATTTTGTCCAATAAGTTTGATCATGAAATTTCCCGAAAAAAGGAAGGGTACAAAAACCATTACTGTAGTAAGTGTAGCCGCAAAAATGGAGCGCCAAACTTCTTTTGCTCCTTGAGTAACCGCACTATCCGGAAGATGATTACCGGAAGAAAGCCGGTAAATATTTTCTAACACTACTACACTATTATCCAATAACATTCCTACAGCCAGGGCAATACCAACCAGGGTCAGGCTATTTAAGCTAATGTCAAATGCGTAAAAGAAATTAAAAGCAGTAAACACCGAAACCGGAATAGCTACTGCTACAATTGATACAATACGCAAATTTTTTAGAAAAATCCAGAGAACAAATACGGCAAGGAAACCGCCCAAAAGAGCCAGATTAATAATCTGATCGATATTAGTTTCCATGGTTTCGGCCACATTCGATTGAATCATGACCTCCAGGTCCTGAGCTTTATACTTCTCATTTATCGTACTTATTGCTTCCTGTGTTTTATGTGAAAGCTCAATGAGGTTAGAACTGGCATCATTCATTAATAAAACTGTAATGGCATTTTTACCATTTACACGACTAAATGAAGTCTCATCTTTTACTCCAAAAGAAATATTTGCAATATCTTTTAGTAAAACCGGTCCTTGTGCTACTATAATGTTTTCAATATCCCTAATATCTGAATATTCAGCTGAAACATTTACAAAAGATCGTTTACCAGATTCAAAAACATAGCCGGTAAATGTTTTGTTGACATTATTTCTTCGTAAAGAGGCATTCACTGAGGAAGGAGTAATATTTAAAGACTGGCAGGCTTCTTTATTCAGTTGAATTTCAATTGATTTTTGACGTCCCCCATATACTCTGGACGAAGCAATACCATCAATGTTTTCGAGTTCAGGAACAATTTTTTGATCTACCATGGTACGTACCCGGTCAACAGTTCCTCCCCCTCTAACCTGAAGTTCCATGAACTGATTGCTCAGGCTTTGTACATCAACTTTAGATACATCAACCATGAAATTCTCATCAAGCGAAGACTTTACCTGGTTAATCCTTTCCTGTAGTTTTAAAAACGCAAATTTAAAATTTACATTTTTTTTATAATTAACAATTATTTGTGCATTGCGTGAATTGATATAAGACTCCATGCTTTCAATCCCTCCCAGCGTACCAATGGCTCCTTCCAATGGGATTACAGCCTGATTTTCCATGTAAGCCGGATCCACTTCAACCAAAGAACTTACCTGTACAAAAAGATAAGGTAACTCAGCATTAGGGTATAACTCCACTGAAAGGTTCTTATAGGATATCACTCCCAGAAGAGTTAATCCTGCAAATAGCATACTAATAAGTACCTTTCGTTTTATTATAAAATCCATTGCGTACTAATCTCTTTTTAACTTCATATTTTAATAAACTCTGAAACCTTTTTCATCTATACAACTTTTTCTGCATGGATTTCTTTGGATTTGGAAAATGATAAAAAACCTATCAGGCGATCAAAAACATCATAAACACATGGAATAACAACAAGGGTAAGTAAGGTTGAGGTAATCAATCCTCCAATTACTGCCAATGCCATCGGAGACCGGAGGGAAGCACTTTGGCCAAAGCCAAAAGTTAAAGGTAATAAAGCCAAAACTGTTGTCAGACTGGTCATTAAAATAGGCCTTATGCGCTGCTGCCCAGCCATAACAATAGCATTAATCCTGCTCAAACCATCAGATCTTAATTGATTAATCCTGTCAACAAGTATAATCGAATCATTTACCGCGATGCCAACTAACATAATAATTCCTATGATAGCCATAATGTTGAGGGAATGTCCCATAAAGAAAAACAGAAAAATTGCACCTACAACCGCAAGAGGTATGGTAAGTAATATTGTAAAAGGGTGGATTAAAGATTCAAATTGGGCTGCAAGTACCATATAAACAAGTACAAGGGATAACAAAAGGGCAAATGAGAGATTACGCATTGATTCCTGACGTTTTTCTTCCTCTCCTACTATACTTATTTGATAATTTGCAGGAAGATGAATCAGGCTAACTTTTTTATTTATTGTGGCAGCAATGTGGTCAAGCGGATAATCTTTTTCTATTTCGGCCATTACTTTCCCTATTCGGTTCTGGTTACGGCGGTAGATCTCTTTTGGAGATATAGATTGCTGAATATCTGCAATTTCATCGAGTCTTATTTGCTCTG
>JAOZKQ010000583.1 GCA_029935275.1 Bacteroidales bacterium
ATTTCAGTTTTCTTACTTAATTCATCAGCATACCTGGTGGTTCCAAACATCGTTTTAGCCAGCTCTGTAACTTTATTCTGGAATTCGACTAATGCTTTTCGGTCTGGTGCAGGCAGTGTGGTATTTTTAAGATCAACTACCTTGAACGATACAGGTTTTACCAGCTCGTTTGTTTGTCCTTTTGCAGCCAATGATACACTAACATGGTATGTGCCCGGTAAAATGAGGTATCCATCACTGCCTTTTGAGAGTGGGTTGAATTTGTCTCCTTTTAGATTTACCGGGCGGGGTGAATTATTTCTTAAATTCCAGCTGATTCGGTTTATTCCTTTCGAAGGAGAGCTTCGGATGATTCGTACAATTTGGTTTTGGTCATCGTAGATTGAGAAAATTAACTGGGGCTTTTCTTCATTTTCTTCTTCTTGAAGTTCCTTCAGACTTAAAACTTTAATTTTTTCTCCTTTTTCAAATTGCTTTTTCTCCAGTTTTTTTCTTATTTGCTGTTGAGTTTTAGGAGTTTCCTTTAAAAAGTAAGTAAAAACGGCCCCAAAGGGAGGGTTTTTCCCCATGTAAGGAGTAGATCCCTGTCCATACCTTCCTCCGGTTTGAATATACATAAGGGCATCCTTTATAGGGAACATAAGCGCTGGTTGATCAAGCATCTCTTTTTTAAATGACCTTAAAGGTGTATAATCATCAAGTATATAAAATCCTCTGCCAAATGTGGCAATAGCGAGGTCATTTTCTCTTTTTTGAATGGCAATATCCCGGACAGCTATGGTAGGCATTCCAGACTGGAATTTCACCCATTCTGTTCCTCCGTCAATAGAAAAAAACATGCCAAACTCTGTTCCTGCAAATAACAGATCAGGATTAACAAAGTCCTGTTCAATAGAATGTACCGTACCCTGTTCCGGAAGGTTGTTAGCAATAGATTCCCATGTATTACCTTTATCTGTACTTTTTAATAAATATGGTTTGAAATCATCTCGCTTCCTGTTGTCAAAGGATGCAAAAACAATATTCTCATCAAATTTGGAAGGGCAGATGTCACTAACATAAGTATATTCCGGTACTCCGGTGAATGATTTATGCATAGACCATTCTTTTCCGGCATCATTTGTTACCTGAATAATTCCATCGTCTGTTCCGGCATATAAGAGGTCTTCTTTAATTTCAGACTCAGCCAGAGAAACAATAGTGCCAAACTGAGAAGTGGAAATATCCTTCCTTACGGCATCAACTCCCCAGTATTTATCCATTACTTTCCAGGTATTTCTGTCTGTTTTTGATGAAAGGTCATCAGAGATCACATCCCAGCTATTTCCTCTGTCATCACTTCGGAAAACCTTATTTGCAGCGAGGTATATTCTTTTATTAGAATGCGGACTAATAATCAGAGGGGCATTCCAGTTCCATTTATAGGTATTTTCGCCTTTTTTGGGTTGTGGTTTAATATTAATCCGTTCTCCGCTTGATTTATCATAGCGCACACAATTCCCGTACTGCCATTCCGAATAGACAATATTAGGATTTTCCGGGTCAATTGCCTGCCAAAAACCATCTCCACCTACGGTTACTACCCAATCCCCTTCACCAACACCTGATGAACTGGTATTCCTTGATGGTCCACCATAGCTGTTATTGTCCTGTGTGCCACCATAAATATTATAAAAAGGCTGGTCATTGTCAAGGGCAACACGGTAAAATTGTGTAACCGGTAAATTGGTTTTAAAAAGATAGTTTTTCCCCGCATCAAATGATTCATAGATCCCACCGTCTCCTCCAATAATAAAATGGCCGGTATTGTCCGGATCAATCCATAAAGCATGGTCATCAACATGGCGGTTATTATTT
>JAOZKQ010000584.1 GCA_029935275.1 Bacteroidales bacterium
AATCAAACTGCTATTGATACAAGTGAATACATACAAGGTGATATCGATTTCAACTTACTTATTGCCGCCTACAAGGCTTATAATTCGGAAGTTTTAAGGCTATTAAATAATGGCGCAAACATAAATACAAAAAGCGATGAAGGAACAACAGCTTTAATGTATGCTGTTTCAGGAGGAAACCTTACAACAGTTAAAATACTAACATTAAACGGTGCAAGAGTAGATATAAAATCCTATGACGGATCCTCCCCTATTATTACAGCCTCCAAAAATGGTTTTACTGATATTGCAGAAGAACTGATCAGGGCCGGGACCAGTCCTAATGACAGAGATGCTTCAGGGGTAACACCCTTAATGTATGCTGCTGCATATAATTACTTAATCCTTAGTGACCTGCTTCTTTATTATGGTGCAAATCCAAACATGTCAGACAGAAAACTCACCACTCCGCTGATGGCTGCTATTTATGCAGGCAATTATGAAATAGTTAAGAATCTGGTGAAAAATGAGGCTGATCCGAATAAACCTGATAAAAACGGGACCACACCCATAATGCTGGCTGCTCAAACAGGAGATACATTAACACTGAGGTTTCTTTTAAACAATGGGGCTGTTCTTTCAAAAAGGGATAACAACGGGTTTAATGCTTTTTATTATGCTGCCTATAACGGTAATACGAAGATACTTGACCAAATATGGAAAACAAATATTCCAAAAGAGCAGGAACCAGTTAAAAATCCACTTCCCTATATGACACCATTCCTGAAAAAGAAAAAAGAATTAAAGGAATGGATGAAAGAACACGAGGTAAAATCAAAATATAAGCCCTCTTTCACCAGTATGCCAATGGGCAGCAATCTGATTTTTGGAAAAGATGATTTCTTTTTTGGTTTCCTCCTGGGAATAACTGAACAATATACCGGTATCACAACCGCCTTCAGTTATCAATTTCGTCCGGATGAAAAAAGGGTGTTGGTTCCTTATGATGAGAATGTGATGTATCAATTTTGGGAAAAGTTAAATATTTTGTCATTTTCAATGAGTAAGTCACTCGATCTAATATTGATTAATCAAAATTTTAAAGTTGGCATTTTTGGGAAATTAAGTGGGAATTACAGCTTTGGCCCAACCTACAGGGGATCGCTAACCAAACCCGAAAACAGTCTCAAAATAAGCCCTGAAGCCGGTCTATCCGGAGAAGGTAAAAACTTTATTTTCCAAATTAGCTATGCGTGGTACGACCTTGGGTATATTGATGGAAGCCCTCACCAAATTCGATTTGGATTTTATTATAAATTAAACTTTGGCAAAAATAATTTCTCTAACAAAGTTATAAAATGGTACTAAATCAACCTGCATCTTCTCAAAAAGCGCTTTGGCTTGCTTCATTCTTATTGGTTTTGGCAATTTTTATATTCTCCTGCAATGATAATTATATTTATGATACCGGGGATTGTACTGATTGCCTAAGCGCTGAACCTTACTATGCAGATTTGTATATTGAAGTCAGCCTGGATGATGAAAACGAAATAATCCCTGTAGTAGTTTTAAGAGGCAAACTGGAAAGTCATGATACACTGCTCGCAGATACTATTAGAGCTGAAACCGGACTAATAAATGTTCCGCTGGGTAATTATTATACAGTTGTTGCTACATATCATTCCGGCAACAAAAACATAAAAGTTGTGGATGGTGATGAAATTAATAAAAATAATATTTCCAATATCTGTGGTGATGTTTGCTGGGTGATTAAAGGAGGCTTTATTAATGTAAGCAGGTAAGACTATTAACTGTTATCAGGTAACAAAGGCAGAAGGCAGAAGGCAGAAGGCAGAAGGCAGAAGGCAGAAG
>JAOZKQ010000009.1 GCA_029935275.1 Bacteroidales bacterium
GCATATTCATACATCTTTTTCCAATCATTGCCTATAAATGCAGCAATCAATAGTAATAAAGTGCTTTTTGGCTGATGGAAATTTGTAATCAATCCTTTAACTATTCGAAATTTGTATCCTGGAATAATAAGTATTTGGGTGGAGGCTTCCAGGTTGTTAATATTTTCTGAATTCATGAATTTCAGGAGATTATTCAATGAATCTTTTACTTTTATCTCAGCTATTCTCTTATACGGTTCCCATTGATCTACATGTGGTTTGAAGCCATTTTTACCTGCTTTTATACCCAGCCAGTACAAGCTCTCAAGGCTGCGCACAGAAGTTGTACCAACAGCAAGTATGGGGCCTTTGTTTCTTATCAATCCGGAAAGGAATTCCCTGCTTATTGAAAAGTGCTCTGTATGCATGTTATGTTCTTCCAGGGTTTCACTGCTTACCGGTTTAAATGTTCCTGCTCCTACATGTAAGGTTATTTTCTCCTGTAGAAATCCTTTAGAAGTCAGGTCATTTAAAATATCAGGGGTAAAATGTAAACCGGCAGTTGGAGCAGCAACTGATCCTTTTTTATCTGCATATACTGTTTGATAACGCTTGCTATCTGATTTTTCTGCTTTTCTGTTTAAATAGGGAGGAATGGGTATGGTACCAGTTACTTCTAAAATTTCAGCAAATGAAATATGCCCGGGATCCCAGGTAAAAAGAATTACATTGGATCCTTCAGGTGAAGCTAGCCTTTTTGCATTTAAGGTGACTGGAACTCCATTAAGATGAAATCGATGCTGTAAATCTCCACTTTTCCATTTTTTCTGATTTCCTATCATACATTTCCATTGTACTCCGGATTGTGATTCCAGTGAGCGTTCATAATCCGTAGGTAAGAAAGGTTCAAGACAAAAAATTTCAATAAATGCCCCTGTAATTTTTTTAAATTGTAAACGTGCATGGATAACTTTTGTATCATTATAGACAATAAGGCTTTGAGCAGGTAAGAATTTTGGAAGATATTTGAAAGATGATGTACTTAAAGTCCCTTTATTATAAATTAAAAGTTTAGATAAATCCCTGTCTTTAAGTGGATATTTTGCAATTCTACCTTCTGGCAGGGAATAGTTATATTCTGATATTTTTATTTTTCCGGCTTCCGGCATCTGGTTGAATATTATCGTAATTTTTTTTCTTCGGCAAAAGTAACAAGAATTCTTTTTATTTTCATTTGACAGGTATGTAAAATTTATGTAACTTCAACATACCAAAAAGTCTTATTGTTTGATTAAATAAAATAGTGTAAAATGATTTTTTCAAAAGGTGATAAAGTTAAATTTTTAAATGAAATAGGTGGGGGAGAAGTAATTGAAGTTATAGATGATAAAATGGTAATGATTGAAACTAAAGATGGTTTTGAGATGCCTTATCTGGTAAGTGAATTGATTCCGGAAGGTAATTTGCAAGTGGAAATGGAGCAGGAAAGTGTTACTATGCCAGAGAATATTCCAATTCTTCAGGAAGAAAAGAATTTTAACAATCAAACAGTTATTAGTAAGATTGAGAAAGAAGCAAAAAAGGAAAATGTAGAAGTTTCCCTGGCCCTTGTTAATCAGCTAGTTGATGACCAGTTTATTTTGAATGCTTTTTTAATCAATACCGGCTCATACAATTTCCTGTTTCATTTAGGAATACATTCTGAAAATGGGTGGAAAACTCTGGCATTTGATGAACTGGAAACAGATGAGAAGATATTGCTGGGCTCCTTACCTGAAATCTCAGGAGATGATATGTTAGGGATAAGTTATCAATTTATTTTTTTTAAAGATGAAACATTTCAACTGATTGATCCTGTGAAAGGAGTTCTGAATATTGACAATAAAACGATACTTTCCCCGGATGCATTTGTGTCAAATGAGTTTTTTAACGAAAAAGCAGTTTTATTCCCTCTGGCCTTGGAAAATAAAATAAGGCTAACAGGAAAACAAATTCATAAAGAGGCTGTTCTAAAGGGAGATATTCCTGTTGGAGATACAAATAAATCTAAAACTGCCAGGCAGGTCACTGGTGATCTTGAAGAGATTGACCTGCATGCTGATGCTATTATTGAGGATCCGCGAGATTTTAGCCCTGCTGAGATTATTGAGATGCAGATTGGCAGGTTTGAAATAAGCCTTAATGGTGCAATAAATAGTAAACAAAAGAAAATAGTTTTTATTCATGGGGCTGGGTCCGGAAAATTGAAACATCGAATTAGGGGTCTTCTGGAAGAGAAATATCCAAAATTAAAATATCAGGATGCTTCTTTTAAAGAGTATGGTTATGGTGCGACCCTGGTAATACTACATGGATAGTTGGTTTCTTTTAGTGCTTAATATGCAAATAATTAATGAAATTGTAATGTATTAAATAAAGTTTATTTGTTGAATCCCCAATTTATTTATACAAAATTATTACTAATCTGGAATAGGGATTTTCTATTTTTGTGGGTATAAAATATTATTTATTATTTTGGATAATTTAGTAACAATGGGCGATAAAATACGTATCCTTACTGATGGTCATGGTTTATTTTAGTTTTTATGAAAAAAATCCTGGTAATAGATGATGATAATGACTTCCGCAGAATGCTTTGCGCAAAATTAACTAAATCTGGTTTTGCGGTTCTTGAAGCTGAAAATGGGGTAGAAGGTATTAGACGTTTTACTGAGAATGAAGTAGATCTTGTCGTCACTGATATCATTATGCCTGAAAAAGAGGGGATGGAGACTATATTGGAATTAAAGAAAATAGATCCGGCTTTAAAAATAATTTCAGTTTCAGGTGGAGGAAGATCAGCTCCTGAGGATTATTTGAGTGTCTCAGAATACTTTGGTGCTATAAAAAGTTTCAGAAAGCCATTCAATCTTTCTGAATTTGTTCAAACTATCAATAATTTAATCTGATATTTTCAATAGATCGTTTAGGGATAAATTATCTATCTTTGCACGGCAGTAGGTCATCCTGTCGCTTTGTACTTATGTGCGGAGAGGAAAGTCCGGACAATATAGAGCACCACACTTCCTAACGGGAAGATATTTGTGAGGGTATAGTAACGGAACAGAAAATAACCGTCTGTCATTGGCAGATAAGGGTGAAAAGGTGAGGTAAGAGCTCACCGGTTCTGGTGGTGACATCAGAAGCCGTTCGTCTTGTGGGTTGAAAGACCATGTAAACCGGCATCCCGGATCTTTTCGGGTAAGGGTTGCTCGCCTAATGTCGGAGGGTAGGTCGATATAGCCTGGTAGTGATATCAGGTAGAGATAAATGACAGGACCGTAATATGATTGCGTGACAGAATCCGGCTTACCGGCTTGCTGCAGTAAACAAAAGCAGCTTATCTTAGGATGGCTGCTTTTGTTGTTTTAAACTAATTGTAACTTATCTTGCTGTATTATTTCTGTGTCGTATCATTGACAATAAAGCATAAAGAATGAAGAAATATATTTTGATTCTAATTTTAATCTTTTTTAGTAAGCTCATTTCTGCACAGGATAAATGGTTTGTTAATAATCCAAAAGGATTTGACTTTTATTTAACAACAACAATTGAAAATGGTGTAATTACAGGAATGACCAGGAAAAATGCTCTTATAGATTTTGTAGGAAGGTTTAAATTTACCCTTGCAAAAATGACAAGCTCAATAATATATCCTGAAATAGTGCATTTTGTAGGTAGTTTTGAAGGGAACTATTTTACAGGTAAATATCAGATGATATTCGACCAACTAAATTTTAGAAGCATAATAAAAAATGATACTTTGAAAATTATGCTTACTAATGAGAAAAACAGAACAATAAAATTAATGGGAGTAAAAGTTGATAAAATAGAAGCTATTAGAAATTATAATAAAACCGTTAATAAAGTTATTGAATTAACTGAAAATAATGTTGATAACCAGAAGTTTGTAAAATCTGACGATTGGCTGAAATTCAAAATAAAGATGTTAGAAGTTAGTGATAAAATTCTAGATGATTTAGGACTTGAAATTGCATTTGGAGCAATAGCAAAAAACTTACCAAATGAATTAATTGATTTAGTAAAAGAAAATACCAGAATTCTATTGGGCCTGGAATGAAAGCCATAAAGTACTGCAATGTCAATAACTATTACAGCTTATCAGTGCTTTGTATTATGATTTTTACAGACTTATATTGACAAACTCTAACATCAGTTGCATTATTCCATGAGGTCTTTCATGAAATCTTCAATTTTCCCCGGTGTACTCATTATTTTAGTAAATGTACCCATGGTAAGCTCAGGCCAGTGCAAAGCAAGTCTGAAACGGCCATGAAGCATGCTGGCTTTATTCCCTTGAAGAATTATCTCATAAGGCATTGCGGCAATATTATCTTCCCCAATGATTGGTAGAAATTTTGCTTCCCCTTCATCACTATTTATCAGCCCTACCCCAAAAACAGCAATCCTCTTTTCCTGGTTAATAAGTTCATAAACTTTATATGTGCTTCCTAAATTATCCTTTAGGTTCTTTTTAATTGTTTTTACACCACTACTGAAAGATGGGAATTCCATTAATTCTACCATATCATCAAAATAGGGCATCCCTACCATGTAGTGATATTTTTTTAACTTCTTCAAACTTAACTCACCACCAAAAGGCTCAAAATCAGTGCCAACACTTTTTAATGCGGTCTTTGTGTCATCTGATATTTTCTTTAATTCACTATAATCCTCGACATTATTCCGTAAATAGCCATAAAACAAGTATTCGGGGTTAAGTAAACTTATGATGGTTTTTGAATCTTTTCGTACAAAACCAATTTTTAGTGCTGCAGCCAGTGCTCCACCTTCATTTATATTAAAGGTAATTTCTTTTAAGTCATTTCTGGTAAATACAATGACAAATAAATCAACGTTATTTTCAGGATGGTAATCTCCAAGAATCTCAAAGCCACCTGACTGAAGGGCTGTTTTTACATTCCCGGCAGCTTCTTCAATACTTGCAGGAACAGTAGCAATCCTAAAGTAGGCTGGAAAATCCTGGCAGAAGCTGAAAGAGTAGATAAATATCAAAAATGTTATAATTGAGATTTTCTTGAAAATTTTAGTTGGATTCATAATAAAAATGGTTTTAGTGATTGTATATTATTAAAACTCTATAATTCCTCATTGCCCGGGATTTTTATTGGATCTTTCCCTTGTTTTGTAATAGCCTTGTTTATTTTTGGCAATTGAGAAGAAAGCAATTCATCAATTTTTGTATTATAGCTTTCCATTTCCTGTAGCAGTATCTGAAGACCGTTAATTTGTGAATTTGTTGGTTTTCCCTGGTAGAGGATGCTTGTAGCATAAAGGAATACAATTTTTTCCCGCAGTTTTTCTTCTCCGGTGATACCACCTACTTTGGTAGCCACCATTTCTTTATGCAATATTTCCAGTTGGTCTGCCAGATCGTTCAGCTTTTTTGTGAGCGAACCTTTTGTTTCTCCTGCAATTTCACGGGCATCATTCATAACTCCTGTTGCTTTTCCATCAATATAGGCCAGGTCCTCCAGCATTTTATAGCCTTTATTAATAGTTTTATATCTTATCTCCAGGTCTTCTTTCGAATATGGCGAATCAGGATCAAGTATCAGGTTTACTTTGCCTTCATAGCTTTTATCCCCTTTAATTAATTTTACAGTATAGTTTCCGGGATCATAAAACGGTCCAACCATGGCAAACTGGGCAATTGATGGAGAGCTTGGTATCTTGGGTGGCTTTTTCATTAGTGTCCAGCTTACCCTGTTAAATCCTTTTCTTTTCCCAGCCGGTAATTGCTTGACAAAGTTGCCATTTTTATCAAAAATTTCCAGATGCATATCTCCAAAAACATGTCGCTTCTTCAGGTAATAAGTTATAATTGCAGCATCAGGTGGGTTTTTGCCGACAAACTCATCATCTGATGAATTGTTAGATGCTATGTTAAATGTACCGATAACTGAAGGTTTCATATCAAGAAAAGCAACATCTTTATTTAAAATTTCCTGGTTGATTTGCCTCATAGTTGAAATATCATCAATTATTAGAATTCCCCGTCCATGTGTGCCAAGGATCAGGTCATTTTCACGAGGGTGAATAATTATTTCACGAATTGATGCTTTTGGAATATTTCCTTCCATTCTCACCCAGGAATTTCCATCATTAAAAGAAACATACAAGCCATATTCTGTTCCAAGAAAAAGTAAATCAGGCTTTACAAAATCCTGTACAATGGTTTGGCAATAACTTTCAATTGATTTATTTGCTAAAGATTTCCATGTTTTTCCATAGTCAGATGTTTTGTAAATATAAGGAGTCTTGTCGCCTGTTCTGTGCCCGTCAAAAGTAACATAGGCAACTTCAGGATCGAAAGTGCTGGCATGAATATGTGAACACCAGGTGTGCTCCGGCAGATCCTGGATGTTTGAGCTAAGGTTTTCCCAGGTTTTTCCTTCGTCTCTGGTGAGCTGAAGATTGCCATCATCTGTCCCAACCCAAATAATATTTTTGTCAATGGGTGATTCTGTAATGGCAATAATAGCACAGTGATTTTCAGCTGTAGAGTTATCCAATGTCAATCCTCCTGTTTTGTATTGCTTTTGTTTTTCGGGATCATTGGTTGTCAGGTCAGGCGAAATCCGTTTCCAGGTATCACCTTTGTCAGTGGACTGGAACAAATACTGAGCACCAACATACATGATATTTCTGCTTGGGCTGAGTGCAATGGCAGCATCCCAGTTAAAGCGAAGTTCATCTGCATCCTTGTCAGGAAAAGGTTTTATGAGCTTAATTTCATTACTTTTTTTATAATATCTAAAGAACTGACCTCCCTGGAATTGCCAGTAGATGATATCTTTATCATTGGGATCAGGAATCATTGAAAATCCATCACCAAAACCTGCTGGTTTCCAATCGGCATTAGTGATTCCACCAGGCTTTTCAGATGGTCCATACCAGGATCCGTTGTCCTGTAGTCCACCATAAACATTATAAGGTTTCTCCATATCAACACTTACATGGTAAAACTGAGAAACCGGCAGGTTACGTAAAGGGGTCCAGCTGCTTCCTTTGTCTCTGGAAACATATACGCCTCCGTCTGAACCCATGTATAAAATGTTATTGTTCTTCTTACTAATCCATAAAGCATGCATGTCTGGGTGAACCTTGCCACCGGAAATATAAGCGAGTCTGAAGTTCTTACCCTTATTCTCACTTACATGCAAATTGAAGCTGGGTTTATATACCCGATTGGTATCAATTGGGTCTGCCAGGATATTGGAGAAGTAAAATGGTCTTTCCTGGACGGGGATAGTGCTATTTACTTTTTCCCATGAAGCACCGGAATCTTCAGACCGGTAAAGACCTGAGTTGTCTGATTCTACTAAAGCATAAACCAGGTTTGGAGTTACAGGAGAAACAGAAACAGCAATTCGTCCAAGAATTCCTTCCGGAAGTCCGTTATGCAACCTGCTCCAGGTAGTTCCACCATTTTCTGATTTATATAAACCCGAACCTTTCCCCCCGGAATTAAAAGACCATGGAGTTCTTCTGAATTCCCACATACCTGCGTATAATACATCCGGATTTTCAGGATCAATAGTGATATCAGCACAACCTGTATTTTCATCTACATAAAGAATTTTTTCCCAGGTTTTTCCTCCATCTGAAGTTTTATATACACCACGCTCTTCATTGGCATCCCAAAGATGTCCGAGTGCTGCTACATAAAGAATATCCGGATTTTCAGGATGAATTATAATGCGCCCGATTCTTTCAGATTGTTCCAGACCCATTTTTTTCCAGGAATCTCCGCCATTTGTAGTCTTATAAATACCATCTCCAACTGAAGTGCTGTTCCTTGTCCAGGTCTCTCCTGTACCTACCCAAACAGTGTCGGGATGATTAGGGTCGATTTTAATAGCCCCGATGGATTGCGGATATTTTTCAAAAACAGGTTTGAATTTTACTCCACCGCTGGCACTTTTCCATACACCACCGCCAGCTGCTCCAACATATAGCAGGATTGGCCGGGAGTCAATAGCATCCAGGGCTGAAATCCTACCACTCATACTGGCTGGTCCAATGTGCCTTGCTTTATAGGAGCCAATAAGTGCAGGGCTTAACTCAATGTTCTCCTGTGCATGAATTTCTTCTATTCCAAAAAAAACCAGATAAAAAAGGAAAAATAGCTGTGTTATTGCTAGTTTCCAGTGTTTGCTTGTTTTCATTATTAATAAATTTTTAGTGATTTGATATATGATTAGCTCCATAAGAAGTTATTTCCATATAATTTATTACAAACCCAGTTGTATTGAATTAGAAGAAAGATATTCTTTAATCTGAAATATGATTCCAAAAAAACATTTCAATTAAAAGGGAGCACTGAGAATAGATTTATCGGAATTATTCTTTTTCTGGTTTTTCAAAAAAGGAGTTATCCAGTTTTTTGTCAAATTCAGCTTTTTCAATTACAATTTCAGCCATGATCTGACCATTCATTCCTGTAGAAATACTATATGGAAAAGCCATTCCATCTACCATTTGGAAATTACTAAACAGGGATTCCCCTTCGACTTCGGTACCGTTAATCGTTCTTTTTGAGATGGTTTTAATAACTACGTAAGTGTCTGAATCAAGATAATGGTAAGTAATATCACCGTCTTTATCAGTTAATTTTAGTTTGTAAACCTTGGTACCTTCAAAGTCTTCTGTACCTATGAGCTCAAGTTGTGAACCCTTTTTCTCATAATTGTATAGTTCACCCTCGAAATCTGCTTGTTTTTCCATTTCTTTTATTTGTTCAGGATCCATATCCTGAGGGTCAAGACTTCCGGTTAAAGGATTGACCATCCATCCACTTGTTCCATCAAAGGCTTGTGTGATTTGTTGTCCCTGTACGGTAATATCCATGCGATATTTAAGAGGACGGGCCAAAAACATTGTAAATGGAAGTTCCATTCCTCCCTGAACAACTTTGCCTGTGAAATTAATTGTTTTTACATTCTTTAGCTTTTCCAGGCCAACTGCGTCAAAGTGGTTTTTCAAGATTTCATCAAGGGTTTGCGCTTGCAGACTTAAACCCAGGGTAAAAAGGACAATAGCAATAGAAGTAGTTAATTTTTTCATTTTGTATTTGTTTTGAGATGATAATTGAATAATTTCTTGATTATTAATTTATGATAATTAGAATTAGGGGGGAAATTAGAAAAAATCTTAGAATTTGCAAAAATATATAAAGAAATATGTATGATAAAATATTCCAAATGATATATTTAATTTTTTCTTTTATATGAAGAGTGCTTTTTCTGATTTTTACCAATTTTCAGAAAAGCTTATAACTTAGTATTACAAAACAATATAATTGAATGCTAATTTATTTGCAAAGACTTCTTCTGATATTGTAAAAATGAAGATTTAACAATCTATACTTCTCAGACCTTTAATTTTTTCTCGAGTTCATTAACTTGCATTTTAAACCTTTTATCAGTATCAATAAGGTTATTTACAGTTTTGCAGGCATGAAGAACTGTAGCATGATCTTTCCCTCCTATTTTTGCACCGATGGTGGCAAGGGAAGATTTTGTCAGACTCTTTGAAAAATACATTGCAATTTGCCTGGCCTGGACAATCTCTCTTTTTCTTGTTTTACTTTGAATCAGCTCAAGAGAGATATTATAATACTCACAAACAACTTTTTGAATATAATTTATAGAGATTTCGTGATAAGAATTTTTTACAAGTTTATCAATCATTTCCCTTGCCAGCTCAATGGTAATCTCCTTTTTATTAAGTGTTGATTGGGCAAGCAGTGATATTAGTGCGCCTTCAAGTTCCCTTACATTGGTTTTAATATGTGTAGCAACATATTCAACTACTGAAGGATCCATTTCAATTCCGTCATTATAAATTTTCTTATTCAAAATAGCAACCCTGGTTTCAAAATCAGGTGACTGCAGGTCAGCTGACAGACCCCACTTGAAACGGGATAACAGGCGTTGTTCCAAGCCCTGAAGTTCAACCGGTGCCTTATCTGATGTAAGGATCAATTGTTTCCCGTTTTGATGCAGGTGATTAAATATATGGAAGAATGTATCCTGTGTTTTTTCTTTTCCGGCAAATTCTTGTACATCATCGATTATCAGGACATCAATCATCTGATAAAAATGCAGGAAATCATTTTTTGTATTGTTTCTTATGGATTCAACAAACTGAGTTTGAAAACGGTTTGCTGTAACATACAATACTGTTTTTTCAGGACGGGCTTCTTTCACCTGAATACCAATAGCCTGAGCCAGGTGGGTTTTTCCTAAACCACTTTCACCATATATAAGAAAAGGGTTAAAAGCAGTTCCACCAGGATTATTCCCTACAGCAAATCCTGCCGATCGTGCCAGCCGGTTGCATTCTCCTTCAACAAAATTACTAAATGAATAAGCAATATTTAATTGGGGGTTTACATGTAGCTTTTTAATACCGGGAATAATAAATGGGTTTTTTATTATACTTCCGCTACTTTCAGCAGGTACTGAAAAGGGTTTGTTTTTTAATTCACTTTGACTCTTAGCAGGAAATTTTACCGTATATGGCTTGGATTGGCTGTGGGAATTATTTTCCATTACCACACTATATTCCAGCATTGCATCCTGGCCTAATTCTTTTCTTAAGGTCTTTTTCAGAATATCTATGTATTGTTCTTCCAGATATTCATAGAAGAAAGGACTGGGTACCTGAATGGTAAGTACATTTTTGGATAAACGAACCGGGATAATTGGCTCAAACCAGGTTTTGTAGCTAATGGAAGGAACATTGTCCTTAATAATCTTTATGCAATTTTTCCAAACAGTAAAATGATCTTTCTTCATTGATTATCAGACATTAGAGCTTAATAGAGTTTTTTAATTTTTCGCTTCACGAAATTTGTTAAAAAAAAGGTAAAAAAAAAATCAAATTTCGCTTGACAAATTGCAAATTACTATATGCTGTTTATTATCAGGATATTATTTGTTAAAAATAAATAAAAATATTTTTATTTATTTTTAATGTGAAGAATATCAGTTAGTTACGATATGTCCGGGTTAATAAATTGTTAATGAAGCAGTTGAAATCATCTGCTTAAAGTAATTTCTAAACAATCCTGATAATAGATCATTTTTTAAATTAAAAGACCTATTAAATAGTCATTATAAAAATAGCAAAAAAAAACAAAAAAATGATTATTCCTTAGTTTTATTTTTTTTATTTTTCTTTTTTTCTGATTTATCTCCACCCCATATTGAAAAATGAGCATATCTTTTAGGATTTTCTTTAACATCGATAAGCAGGAGGTCAAGATTATGAGAAAGGTTTTCCAGATTCTTATACAATGAATCATTTGTCATAAGGGACCCAATTGTACCTTCACCATTGTTAATACCAACAAATAACTCATTTATGCTATGAAGGCTGCTATTCATTTTGTTCACCAGGGTTTTTATATTCGAATTAGCAAGGGAATCAGAAAAGCTTTCCATATTTGCCATGATTCCATCGAATTTTTCAGTATTATTTTTCAATCCTAATGTAATGCCTTCAATATTTGAAATGATTGATGGGAACTGGCCGTTTTCATCATTAAGAAAAGAGTCCAGCGCTTGTGCTGAATTACGTAGATGTAGTAGCGTACTGTTAAAGTTCTCTGAAAAATCGTCACCAAGGCTTAATTGAAGTGTGAATAAAATAGAATCAAGCGAATCCATAATATTTTCAGCCTTGTTTTTAATTGGATCCATTTGGTCCATGAGTGAAGCTGCAACCGATCCTGTTAATGTATCTCCACTTTTGGCATATATTGGAGAGTCTCCTAATTTGAATCGAATAGCTTTTGACCCCATAATATCAGCATTGTATATTTCAGCAATAGTATTTTCAGGAAGGTCAAAACTCTTTTCAAGTACAATCTTAACTACGAGTTTTCCAGGATGATCATCTGATAGGTCGATATTATTAATCATACCTACTCTGTATCCATTAAGTGTAACCCGGTTTGCTTCCTGTAATCCTCCAATATCATCATAAAGGACAGTGTAATTATGAAGTTGTTTTAAAATATTTAGCCCTTTCATGAAATTATAGCCCCATACAAAAATGGATATTGTGATCACAGCAATCAATCCAACCTTTATCTCTGTTTTGATTTTCATTAGACTTTTAGTTAAATTAAGGGTGCAAATTTAGTTATTATTTTTTAGGGCATCACTTAAAGATATAATTTCCCCATTTCTTATAGCAATAATAAATGAATCCTTAAAATCTAATCTTACTTTTTTATTAAACTCCAGAATGTCGTCATAACTTATCATGTTGCCAACTGCATATTTAAATCTACCTTTTGATTCAAATTCTACAACATCTTTATAATTTTTGAAAGTTGGAGAGTCAAGAGGTATTTTTAATTTTGAAGAAGCAATCTGAACCTTGAAAAAGTTCTCCGGTTCTGTTTTTGTTTGGGTAAAGTGGCTCTTACTTTCAATTTCGGACTTATAGTTTTTGAAAGCCCTGTAAATAGCTGAAGCAAGGTATTCTTGTCCGGTTTTTGATTTAAGGTAGGCTTCTTCGGTTGGATTTGAAATGTAACCAGTTTCAATTAAGACACTTGGCATGCTTGTTCGCCACAGTACCACAAAACCTGCCTGCCGTACTCCACGGTCTTTCCTTTTGGCTTTTGTTTTGAATTGCTCCTGAACATTGGATGCAAAATCAGCACTTTGTTCAAGGAAGGCATTCTGCATTAAACTAAAAATGATGTATGATTCTGCTGAATTTGGATCAAAACCTTCATAATGTGAGGTGTAATCTTCCTCAAAGGTAATTACGGAATTTTCCTTTTTAGCAACTTCAAAGTTGCGTTCATCTGTATGCAGACCCATAACGTATGTCTCAGTCCCAGCAACCCTTGAATTTTGTGGAAATGAATTTGCATGAATAGATATAAAGAGATCTGCTTTAGCTTTATTGGCAATATCCCCTCTTTGGTATAGTTCAATGAAAATGTCTGTTTTTCTTGTATAAATAACTTCTACATCTTTAATGTTTTTTTCAATGTAATAACCAAGTTTAAGGGCAATGGCCAGTGCAATGTCCTTTTCGTAAGAAGATTTTCCCCGTGCACCGGAGTCTTTTCCTCCATGCCCGGCATCAATTACAACTTTTCTTATTTTGTAATCACTTAAATCAGTTTGTGCGGTTATTTTAAATGAAAAAACAAAAAAGGATACAAACGGTATAATTAAAAGCGGAACGAATCGTTTCAGTTGAAAAAAAACAATTAATTTAGGCAGGTGCATTTTAAGGTCTGTTTTTTTTAAGTAAATTTGTTTTTAACCTCCGGGTTATAAGTACACACAAAGAGTCAAAGGCATTATTTATAAACTTATTTCATACAAAAATAGTATAAACACACAGCAAATAAAATTCTTATTGCTGGTTTGTTTAATTATTGGCTTAAATGGAGCTTTATTTCAGTCCTTTGCTCAGGAATTTGTTTTCCCGGATTCTCTGAATCTGGAAGTGCCGAATGATACGGTTTTAACAGATACCATAGTACGACCTGCTATTCCTGATCCCTCCGGGTCTGGTTTGGATGCAGAAGTAAAATATGAAGCAAAGGATTCCACTATTTTCGATGTGGTAAATCAAAAAGTATATATGTACGGTGAGGGGCTTGTAGTTTATAAAGATATAACGCTGAAGGCTGATTATATTGAGCTAGATCTGTCGAATAAAACAGTATTTGCCAAGGGAATGCCTGATAGTGTGGGTGTTATTCAGGGAAAACCTGAGTTTAATGAAGGAAAGGAAACATTTGAATCAAATAGGCTAACCTATAATTTTGAGTCAAAGAAGGGTATTATTGAAGGTATTGTATCGGAGCAGGAGGGAGGCTATCTGCATAGTGGCTTAACCAAAAAAATGGCAGATGGTACTATTAATATTTCCCAGGGTAAATATACTACTTGTGATGCCCCGAATCCGCATTTTTATATGGCACTTACCAAGGCGAAGGTTATTCCTGATGATAAGATTGTTTCCGGGCCGGCATATATGGTGGTAGAAGATATTCCCCTTCCGTTAATAATTCCTTTTGGATTTTTTCCTAATCAAAAGACAAAAGCTTCAGGAATTCTTATTCCCGAATGGGGAGAAGAGAAAAATCGTGGGTTTTATCTAAGAAACGGAGGGTATTATTTTGCCCTGAGTGATTATTTTGATCTGGCATTAACCGGCGATCTCTATTCAAATGGAACCTGGGGTATATCTGCACGCTCAAGTTATAAAGTCAGATATAAGTTTGGTGGTTCTGTAGGTTTACGCTATTATAATAATAAGTCAGGTGATCTGGATATTGGAAATTATGTAAGAAGTACAGATTATGCAATTAACTGGTCACACAGTCAGGATGCCAAATCCAGTCCAAGTAGTACTTTCTCAGCTCAGGTGAATATGAGTTCCTCCAGCTTTGATCAAAATCAAAGTTACAATGAGGATAATTACCTTACTACTACTAAACAATCGAGTATTTCCTATTCAAAAAGATGGGCTGGAAGCCCCTTTAATTTTAGTGGTAGTATGAATCAAAGCCAGAACAGCCAGAATCAAACAGTAAGTTTAAGCTTGCCTAAGCTGGCTTTTAACATGAACAGGATATACCCCTTCAGGAAACTTTCCAAAACACCAGGTACTTCCAAATGGTATCAGAACATTGAACTAAGTTACCGTTCCAATCTTGAAAACAAGATCAATACTTATGATTCGATTTTATTTACTTCAGCAGTCTTTGACGATATGGATCCGGGTTTTAAGCATGAAATACCATTAACAGCAAACTTTAGGCCTTTAAAAAATTTCAGTATTGCACCACGAATACAATATTCCGGAGTATTATACAATAAATCGATCAGGAAAAATTGGGAAGAGGATTATGTAGATCCGGAAACAGGCCTTGTAGATCCGAGAGTTATTATCGATACGATCTCCGGTATCCAATATGCTCATTCATTTTTACCCGCTATTTCTGCGACTTATAATCCGAAAATATTTGGGATGTACCAGTTTAAAAACCCGGATGCAAAAATAGTTGCGATTCGTCATTTAATGACCCCTACATTTAGTCTTTCATATGTGCCTGATATGAGAGGCATTGCTCCAAATTATTATGATACAGTACAAGTTGATACCAGCGGTAGAACACAGGTGTACTCTTATTTCGAAAATAGAATCTATGGTACACCATCATTTAACGGGAGAAGTGGTTCTGTTAACTTTACATTAAATAATAATGTAGAGATGAAAGTAAGGACAGATTCAGATTCTACAAGTGATTTCAAAAAGATAAAACTGCTGGAAAATCTGCAGTTTTCTACAAACTATAACATATTTGCAGACTCACTTAACCTTGCCCCCCTGAACTTTTCGGGTTATACTACTGTATATAATGGAAAGTTTAAGTTTAATTTTAACGGATCTTTTGATCCCTATGCTTTGAGTGAGTCCGGACGTAAAATAAACACTTTTGAGTATAATCAGACCGGACAACTTGCAAGGTTGACCCGTTTATCTTTTGGACTTGATTTTACATTGAAATCAAAACAGAAAAAGTCAGACTCATCTACTCCTTCCTCCCAGGGAAGAGACCTTATGTCTTCTCCGGACATGCCGGATGAGGTGAGACCCCAACAAGATAATCTTCGTGTTCCTGAATCTATGTATCCTGGTTATGTCGATTTCAGTGTTCCATGGAGTCTTTCAATTCGCTATAATTTTAATTATTCCAAGCCGGGATTTGTTTCCAAAGTTACTCAGACTTTGAATTTTAACGGCAACATAAGCCTTACACCTAAATGGAAATTAAGCGTTACAAGTGGTTGGGATTTTGTGATGAAGTCAATTTCTTATACTTCCCTTAATATTCATCGTGACCTGCATTGTTGGGAAATGAGATTGTCTGTGGTTCCTTTCGGGAGGCGTCAGAGCTATACTTTTGGCATTAATGCAAAGGCCTCTATTCTTAAAGATCTTAAGTACGAGAAGCAACAAAATTGGAGAGATTTTTGATTTTTTGTATATTTACAATGGATTAGTTTTATTTATATAATATTCTCTGTTTTTTGTTGAAAATTTATTTTAATCTTAAATACTATGAGAAAAAAAATTATTAAAACATCAGGAGCCCCTGGAGCTATTGGTCCTTATAGCCAGGCAGTTGAGGCAGGTGGAACTTTGTATATTTCCGGACAAATTCCAATGGATCCTGAAACGGGTAAAATTGTTGAAGGTGGAATCCGTGAGCAAACCGAACGTGTTTTAAAAAATATTAAAATTATATTGTCTTCTGCCGGTTATAGGAAGAGGGATGTTGTAAAATCCACTTGCTTGCTTGATGATATGAATAATTTCCAGGAGATGAATGAAGTTTATGGTGCATTTTATTCGGAGGAGCCACCTGCCAGAGCAGCTTATGAAGTCTCTAAATTACCTGCAGGGGTTAAGATAGAAATAGAAACTATTGCTGTTAAAGGATAAGCCTAAGAAATTTATTTCATAAAAAAAGCCCCGTTTTCGGGGCTTTAAATACTGTATAGAGCTTTACTATTCTGAAAATACTTCAAAGTCAATTTCAACTGATACCTCTTTATGCAGCTTAATGCTTGCTTTATAGGTACCCACTGTTTTGATCTGATCAGCAGGCATGGAGATGTATTTTCTGTCGATATGAAAACCGTCTTTCGCCAGTACTTCTGCCAACTGAATATTATTTACAGAACCAAAAATTTTCCCTGCAGTACTGGTTTTTGCACCAATTTTAAGAGAAACCTTCTCTAACTTAGCAGCAACTTCCATTGCCTCATTCTTGATTTTCTCTTCTTTGTGAGCCCTTTGTTTCTGGTTCTCAGTATGAATTTTAACGGCAGATCCTGTAGCTTGAATAGCCATTCCTTTTGGGATAAGATAGTTACGGGCATACCCGTCTTTAACATTTACAATGTCATTTTTATACCCTAATGATGGTAGATCTTGTTTTAATATAATTTCCATAATATATCTTCTCCTATTTTAGCATATCTGTAACGTATGGTAGCAAAGCCAGATGACGTGCCCTTTTAACTGCAGTAGCAATTTTTCTCTGGTATTTTAAGGATGTTCCTGTAATTCGTCTGGGAAGTATTTTACCTTGTTCATTCAGGAATTTTCTAAGAAAGACCGGATCTTTGTAATCAATATATTTAATTCTGTTTTTCTTAAACCGGCAATATTTCTTTTTCTTTACATCAACTGACACAGGGGTCAGGTATCTGATAGTATTAGTATTTTGGGCCATTTAATTTTCCTCCACTTTTAGTTCGTTTTTAGCTTTATTTTTTTTCTTATCACTGTAGGCTACAGCATATTTGTCCATTCTGAAAGTTAGGAACCGGAGGATTTTTTCATCACGTCGGTACTCGGTTTCCAGCCTGGCAATTAATTGGCCTTCAGACTTGAACTCAATAAGGTAATAAAAGCCTGTTGATTTTTTCTGTATTGGGTAGGCTAATTTCTTTAGTCCCCAGTTTTCTTCATGAATAATCTCACCGCCATTGTCGGAGATGATCTTCTTGAATTTTTTTACCGCTTCCTTCATCTGAGTGTCAGACAAAATGGGAGTTGAAATGAAAACGGTTTCATACTGATTTAACATAATTTAAACAATTTTTATTAGTAATAATAATTTGGGCTGCAAAAATAGACTTTTTATTAGGTATATCAAAATATAATTATCTGAAATTTTGTAAGTTTTAATATAGAATTCATAAATATGCTTAAATAGCTGCTAAATCAGGTGATGGAATCAATCTTTTCCATATATGGGATTGTGTACAACTTTCTTAGAAAGTTTCTTTCTGATTCTGTATCTTTGTAAGTTGTATATAATGCCTGATTTTATTAATTTAATAACAATGGGATAATTAAGAGATGGAGAATTTTATTGTATCAGCCCGTAAATACCGTCCTGTAACTTTTGATTCCGTAATAGGTCAGGGTAATGTTACATTTACCCTTAAGAATGCTATAAAGTCAAATCATCTGACCCATGCATATCTTTTTTGTGGTCCCCGGGGTGTAGGGAAGACTACCTGCGCAAGAATCCTTGCAAAAACCATTAACTGTAGCAATATTACTGAAAATGTTGAGGCCTGCGATCAATGTGAATCCTGTAAAGCATTTAATGAGTCCAGGTCATTTAATATTCATGAACTGGATGCTGCCTCAAATAATTCAGTAGATGATATCCGGAACCTTATTGACCAGGTAAGGATTCCGCCTCAGGTGGGAAAATATAGTATTTATATAATTGATGAGGTTCATATGCTCTCCGCACAGGCATTCAATGCTTTTCTGAAAACACTGGAAGAGCCACCAGAGCATGCTATTTTTATACTTGCAACTACAGAAAAACATAAGATTATACCAACCATCCTGTCGCGTTGCCAGATCTTTGATTTTAATCGTATCAAGGTAAATGATATTGTAGCCCGTTTACAATATGTTGCTGATAAGGAGAATGTTAAAGTTGAACCTGATGCAATACATATTATAGGACAAAAAGCTGATGGTGCAATGAGGGATGCACTTTCTATTTTTGATCAGATTGTGAGTTTTTCAGGTAACTCGATGAGTTATAAGAATGTAATTGAAAACCTGAATGTGCTTGACTATGATTACTATTTCAGGTTGGTAGAGTCTTTTCTCGAAGGAGATTTTTCAGGAAGTTTACTTATGCTGGATGAAATTATGCTTAAGGGTTTTGATCCGCATCACCTGATTACCGGGCTCAGTAGCCATTTTAGGGATATTCTGGTTTGTAAAGATAAGGAGACCATTCAATTACTTGAAGCAGGAGCTAGTTTTCGTGAACGCTATCTGAATCAGGCTCAAGCCTGTTCGGTTTCATTTATTTTTAAATC
>JAOZKQ010000123.1 GCA_029935275.1 Bacteroidales bacterium
GTTAACATGGCAACAACTTTTGTACTTTTATTGATCATTAGATCCAGTAACTGATCTCGTCTTTCTATAATCCCTTTATCAACTTTAATGCCGGCAACCCATGGTCTTGGTTCATTTTTCCCGCCATACCACATGTCATCCAAAATATGTGCACTGTTTGGGAAAAATGGTGTATGGATGGTTACAAACACATGATCTATATTTGGATCTTTCTCAAGTGTTTTAAGTGTATTTTTTAACCAGTCTAACTGATTATCCATCACATATCCGTGGATATTCCCGCCAACTGCCTGAACATCCCCTGCTGAAGGGGTGTACCAGTAATTTGAGTTAAGGTTAACCATGGCTACATTATCATAAGTATAATAAAATACATTCTCATCATAAGAAGGGAAATCCGTATTTGATTTATCCGGGTCATATTTTGTATTGTCTTCACTTTGTGGTCCGTTATGTGGATTTACTGCAACTGAGGCAAAAAGAACTTCTGCGGAGTTGGTGTTGTATGGGAAATTATCCACACTGATACGGTATTTGCGTTCTTTATCCCTGAAAGTTTTAATATAGGCTTCATGATTACCCATTCCCATGGTAATTTGAAAATAATGGCCAAAAGGCTCGATGGCATTTTTAAAGTTGCGATATTGTAATAAGGTTTTCCCTTCAGAGGAACTATATCCACTGATAAGGTCGCCTGTAAATTGTGCAAATGCAACTTCCTTTTGGGCGCTGACAGCCATGATTTTCTTTATCATATATGCATTGGTGCCATTAAAATTCCTTTCTCCGCCTCCGGCACCCCCTCTGGAATCACTGGTGTATGCAAATACAAATTCTTTCCTGCTTCCGGGTAAGGGACTGGTTTTAAAAGAATAACTTTGTTCAAGATCTCCATACTTAATGGTATATGGATATTCTGTTTCCGGGGATAATCCGCTTATCTCAATTTCATGATTGAAAGCGGCTTCATTGTCTTTATAAACTTTATCGTTGACATTGATTTCACAGACGGATTTTTCACTTGTAACAAATGAAATGGTAGTGCCCTGGGCCTGGATAATGTTAATAAACGGACCACTTAAAATTGTATTTACTACTTTAAAAGGGCCTGTTCCTGAGAAGCTTACTTTTCCGTCAAAGAGATAATGCCCATTTGCGTCAATGATTCGGTAACCGATTGTACCTGATCCGGAATCCTCCCAACCTGTCATATCATAATTTCCCCTGAGGGCCATGAAATTTACAAGTACTTTTCCCTGCATGATTTTCGCAGATGATGAACGATATACTGGTAAGGGATATATGGAATTTGCATAATGGATTAGCCCGAAAAAGAGCGTACCATTCAGGTTCTCATCTTTGAAATCAAAGAAAATTCCATCATTCGTTCCTAAGGCTTTTCTTTCATAAGTAGTGAGTATATTTTTTGTTGGATCTGCTACATCACTGAGAATAGTACTATCCCCTGTTAAAATAAACGGATTTCCTGACTCGTCTGTTTGGATATTTTGAAGTACTTTTGGTACAACAGTATTTGTATTCTCAGTCTGACCGGATACATAAAGTGTAAGGCTAAATATAATAGTTGCGGAAATTATGTTTATAAGTTTCCTCTTAATAGTTTTATTAATTATCATAATCTGGCATTTTTAAATTTTAAGCTAAATTAAAAAAATATAACTTAATATGCCCGAATTTGTAAAAATCGGTTTAACTTTCGTCATAAAAATATTTGAATCATGATACACAAGTTAAAGTTTAACCCTCCTGAATCATGGCAAGTAATTCATACACTTGAAATGCATACAGGTGGAGAGCCACTGCGGATCATTACTGATGGACTTCCTGAAATAAAGGGAAATACCATTCTTGAAAAACAAAAATATTTTAAAGATAAATATGATTTTATCAGAAAAGGCCTTATGTGGGAGCCACGTGGCCATGCTGATATGTATGGGGCAGTTTTGACTGAGCCGGTTACTCCGGATGGGGATTTTGGCGTTTTTTTCCTGCACAATGAGGGATACAGTACGATGTGTGGCCATGCAATTATTGCCTTGACAAAATTGTTTATTCAAACAGGTATTGTTCATAAGAAAGGAAAAGAGCAGGAACTGAAAATTGATACACCTTCAGGCAGGGTTGTTTCTTTTGCTGACATTGAAAACAAAGAAGTTACAAATGTGCGTTTTAGAAATGTTCCATCGTTTGTGTATCTGGACGAAAAGGAGGTTGTGGTACCGGGGATTGGTAAGGTCTCCTTTAGTGCAGCTTTTGGAGGTGCTTTTTATGCCCTATGTGATGTGAGACATTTGGACTTGAATATGGACTCTACTGATTATGAAAAACTTATTGATTATGGTAAAAGAATTAAAAAAGCTGTAAACGGTAACTTTAATGTTAGGCATTCTCAATATCCGGATTTGAGTTTTCTTTATGGGGTAATATTTATCGGAGATCCGTATGATTACCGGAACCATAGCCGGAATGTTTGTATTTTTGCTGATGGTGAGGTGGACAGATCTGCTACAGGTACCGGAATTAGTGCCCGTGCAGCACTGCTCTATGCAAAAGGTGATATTTCATTGGGAGAAAAGATTACCATAGAAAGTATACTTGGTACTACAATGCAGGTGAAGGTGGTTGAGGAAACAAAGCTGGGGGTGAAAGATGCTATTATCCCGGAAGTTTCAGGATCTGCCTGGTTTACGGGTCGTAATGAATACTGGTTTGATCCTGATGATCCTTTAAAAGAGGGTTTTATCTTTAGGTAAACTATTAAGCCCTATCCATTTTGTTAAAATGAAATTATGATCCGAATAAGTTTGCCAATTCATAAGGCAATAACTTTATTATTTTCATTCTTATTATTTTCCTGTGGGATAAATAGTTCTTCTGACAAGGGAAGTGATTTATCTTTTAATTGGGAGTTGCAGGACAGCATTAATAATGCATCTTTTAGAGGTATTTCCGTACCGGATAATAATACGGTGTGGGTCACAGGTTCTGGTGGAACTTTTATGCGAACTTCAAACGGAGGTGAAAGCTGGTTCTCTGACACAATTCCGGGCTATGGGAATATTGATTTTCGGGATGTTGAGGCTTTTGATTCTTTAAGGGCTGTAGTAATGGGAATTGCAAATCCAGCTGTTATTCTCATGACTGAAGATGGTGGTAACAGCTGGAGAAATGTGTTTTATAAGGAGCTTGATGGTATTTTCCTGAATTCTATGGTTTTTTTAAATAGCAATAATGGTTTTGTAGTGGGGGATCCTATTAATGGAAGGTTTTATTTATTGAAAACTACAGATGGGGGAAGGACATGGGAAGAACTTCCTGAATCATCCAGCCCGATAGCCGAAAAAGGGGAGTATATGTT
The DNA here is from genome assembly GCA_029935275.1 of Bacteroidales bacterium. Classification (GTDB taxonomy): domain Bacteria; phylum Bacteroidota; class Bacteroidia; order Bacteroidales; family VadinHA17; genus JANTGF01. The sequence goes on from JAOZKQ010000123.1 coordinate 3,380, forward strand.
TGCAGCCAGTGGCAATTGCATAAGTGGCATCCATCCTTCTAAGCTCTGGTTTGTTTCAGGTGGTTCAATAGCCCGGGTTTTTTATTCAGCAGATAATGGGATTCATTGGGATGTAGTGAAAACTCCGGTTATGAGTGGATTGCAGTCAACTGGAATCTTTTCGGTTTTATTTACTGACCAGAACCAGGGCTTCTGCATTGGAGGAGATTATTCAAAGCCAGATTCTACTGGAATAACTTTTATATCAACAAAGGATGGAGGCCTGACCTGGCAACAAGCGAAAAATATGCCGGCGGGTTATCGCTCTTGTATTAAACAATTACTTATTAATGAGAAAAAGGTGCTAATAGCTGTTGGGCGTGCTGGTAGTGGATATTTGGAGGATCCTGGTAATCCCGAAGCCCATTGGAAACAGATAAACAAATTAGGTTTTTATACCCTTGATGTGGATCCGGCAGGCACTGTTGCATGGGCAGCAGGTGCCAATGGACATGTAGGGATGTTGACAGTAAAAATTGGTTCTGAATAGAAATATATTAAGAAAGATATTTATGTTTCGAGATTAAATCATTTCATAGATTGACATATTTTGTAACTTTGGTAGTTTTTAAGAAGAATTGTATGAAACCAACACAAAAACTTGCAGAAATAAGGAAGAAGATGCTGGCATCAGGCATAGATGCTTATTTTATTCCAATGACTGATCCGCATATGGGAGAATATGTGCCCGACCGCTGGAAAACGATTCAATGGCTAACCGGGTTTACTGGTTCTGCCGGTAATGTTCTTATTACCAGTGATTTTGCTGGTTTGTGGACAGATTCCAGGTATTTTCTGCAAGCTGAAAATCAACTTGAAAATTCAGGCTTTGAACTGGTAAAGTTAATAGTACCACATACGCCTGAATTTATTGATTGGTTGGAAGAAAATTTGGATTCAGGGGCAAGCCTTGCTTATGATGACGAAGTGGTCTCCACAAGTATTTCAAACATGTTCTCAGATCGACTTATTCCTGCTGGTATAAAGATAAATAGTGAAGTAGATTTGTACTCCGGATTGTGGACCAATAGGCCACAGATGCCTTCAGGTATAATATATGAGCATGATCTGAAATATGCAGGCTTAACCAGGACTGAGAAAATTGAGCAAGTCAGGGATAGAATGAAGAAGGAGGGAGTGAGTTATCATGTATTAACATCACTGGATGATATTGCATGGACATTTAATATCCGGGGAAGAGATGTGAATTATAGTCCTCTGGTAATTGCTTATGCAGTTGTATCATTGAAAGATACATGGCTTTTTATAAATGTGGACAAGATTCCGGAATTGCTGGGTAATAAATTGCTTAATGATAAGATAAAGATCCTTGATTATGATTGGGTTTACGAATTTCTTAAATCCATAAAGGCAGGCAGTAATGTTCTTATTTCTCAGGCAAGCTTGAATACACGCCTGTACAATTCTATAGTTTCGGTATGCAGGATCAGGAATGGAATAAGCATCCCAACCAGCTTGAAGTCAATTAAGAATTCAGTAGAACTGGGTCATATTGATAAGGTTATGGTGAAAGATGGAGTTGCACTTTCAAGGTTTTTTTACTGGCTGGAACAAAACATTGGGAAAGAAAGGATAACTGAATTATCAGCTTCAGTTAGGTTGGAAGAATTCCGGGCGGAGCAGGATAACTTTATGGGTCCTAGTTTTGCTACTATTGCCGGATATAAAGGACATGGTGCTATTATTCATTATGAACCTACCATAGAAACAGATATTCCATTGGAACCGGATGGTATCTTTTTACTTGATTCAGGTGGGCAATACCTGGACGGTACAACCGATACTACCCGCACTGTTTCCCTTGGGAATCCAGGCAGGGAAGAAAAGCGGGATTTCACCCTTGTACTAAAAGGAACTATTCAACTGGCAATGACCCGTTTCCCACAGGGAACAAAAGGTTATCAGATTGAGGCTTTTGCCCGTAGGGCACTTTGGGATTATGGAATGAACTATGGTCATGGTACAGGCCATGGGGTTGGTTTTTTCCTGAATGTACATGAAGGTCCACAAACAATCGGGAGCGCAGCATCCGGAAACCGGGATATTCCTCTTGAACCGGGAATGCTTATTTCAGACGAACCAGGAGTTTACAGGGAAGGTAAATATGGGATGAGAACTGAAAATCTTGTGATTATAGAGCGGGGCAATAAAACCGAGTTTGGGGCATTTAATAAATTTAAAACTGTTACTTTGTGTTATATTGATGTGCAATTGATTGATACAGAGTTGCTTTTACCTGCTGAAAAAGAATGGCTAAATGAGTACCATAAAAGAGTTTTCAGGGAAATATCTCCTTTTCTGAATAGGAATGAAAAGAGATGGCTGGAAGGGAAAACCCAGCCAGTATGATAATTAGTGCCTGTCCATAAAGTCGGGAGTTTGAACTAGAAAGTTCAAATTCAAGGCGTGCGATAAATTTAACCCGCAGTCCCGAAAATCGGGATGAGGATTTAAATTTTGAGCAATAACGTAGAAGTTGGACTTTATAGACAAACTCTAATTATAATAATTTGTAATTGGAATGAGAAAAGAAAATTATAATGTAATAAATATTTACCTTATTGTTAGCCTGTTTCTGTTAACAGCTGTTACATGTACGAAGCCTGATTTAAGCCTGGAAAGCTTAGTATTAGAAATTCCAGGGGCAGAGTTGGAGGAAATACCGGCCGACACCATGTATGCGTTGGCCTACAGGTTAATGATTCCTCAGCCACTTGACCACAAACATCCTGAAAAGGGGAATTTTATGCAAAAAGTCTATATTTCGCAGGTAGATGTTGATCGTCCGGTGGTTTTTATAACAGAGGGATATACTGCAAACCGTAACTATGCTGGTGAGCTTAGCCGATTGCTTGATGCTAATCAGATAATTGTGGAACATCGTTTTTTTGGAGAATCTGTACCGG
>JAOZKQ010000585.1 GCA_029935275.1 Bacteroidales bacterium
GGTTAAAAAATAAACTGAATAATACAGGGAGTAAATAATGATTTCGCATAGGTTTTAAATTTAGGCCAATTAATAATCAAAATTATCATTTTTGTTGGTAATTCCTGTAAATATTTCTTAAAAAGCATTATTAAGCCGGTTATAAATTTGTAGTTAAATATGTATATATAAATCATTAGGATTTATTATCTTGCAATCTGAAATCAAAAAACATAAGGTATGCAAACTGTAAAAAAAATCTTTTATATTCTTATTGTACTGGCCATTGGATTTTTAATTTTTATCTACTATGCTAACTATAGTAAAGGTACACGAGCCGGGGTGATTATGAAAATTAGTGAAAAAGGGGCCATTTTTAAAACTCTGGAAGGACAAATGAACCTGGAGACATTTGGTGCAGTAAAAGGTGATAATTATGTTTCTGAAACATTTAACTTTTCTGTAGAAAAAGGAAACCCTGAATTAATGGAAGAATTGAAAGCCGTATCTTTATCAGGAGAACGGGTAAATCTTAAATATAAGGAGAAATTTATAAAAGTTTTCTGGAGAGGGGATACAAAATATTTTTGTACCGGACTAGAGCGGCTGTCTTCAAGTCAAAACCCTGTAGAGAAGGAAAGAACTTATCCTCGCAATTGATTTTTGATTACTGAAAACTTTCTTTATTACACATAAAAAGCCTTTTTGCTCTTAAACCAAGATATTAGCTGGTTGAAGGAGTGTTACCCATTTTATATTAGATATCTCTTTCATTCTTTTTTGAGAGGATGAAGTTCATCATTGAATCAGGCCTGTTCATCATGTAATATTGCTTATTCATCAAATGAACATGCCCAACCTCGCAAGAAACCTGAATATTTGCAATGAGTTTGAAAACGGAATTTCATTATTAACTAAAAATAGAAATTATGAAAAAGACATTAAATTATTTTAACACGAAAACAAAAAACCTAATTATGGGCTTATCTTTAAGCCTGCTGATACTTACCCTGACAGTTTCCTGTGAAAAGGACAAATCTGTAACTCCAAAGTCTGATTCCAATGAAGTTGTTAATGAATTGACAGACGCTCAATTATCAAGCTATATTGATGTGAATGTAAAAAAGAAAACCTTTTTACAGGTAAAAGTAGAAGAAGCACCAGAACTAATTCCTGCTGATACTTTTGAATTATGGTATGCAAGTGATTTTCCTTATGGTATAGTTACTGTTTATGATGACGGAATAGATCTTTTTGTCAAGTATGAATTATATCAGGAATTCATTGATGCCGGATGGACATTTCTTTACACATATTTATTTGTAGGGGATTATGTAGATCTCCCTATGTATGGTCCTGGAGATGCACATCCGGGAACAGTTAACTGGTATGCAACAGATGTAGAAGGTGCTTATACAGATGGTCCGGTTGAAATTATTCGGATAATAGCCCTTGATGGTTTAGATGAATGTTTTGGAATTGCTACCAAAGCTAAAATAGATGACCCAATGAGTGATTTTAATCCAAATCCAAGGGCACTTATGTTAAGTGAAAAAGGAAAAGGCAGTTATCCATGGGAAGAAGGATATGAATATTGTCTATGTGATGGACCAGGTACAGGAACGCAGGGTTACTGGCATAAAGTATCACACTGGGAAGATTGGGGGATTGATGATGTTACAATTGGAGGTGTTACATATTCTGCTGAAGAAGCTACTGCCTTAATAAAAATGCCAGGACGAGGAGATAAGACCTATGATATGTATGCCCAGTTGGTTGCTGCAAAACTAAATGTAAGGATTGGAAATTGCGATTATTGTATTTCTGATGTTATTGCTTCTGCTGATAAATGG
>JAOZKQ010000124.1 GCA_029935275.1 Bacteroidales bacterium
AAATGCAGTTTCTTTGCCAATACCATCAGTTGAACCAGTTATCAGTATAGTCTTTTGCATATTTAAGGGGACCTCTAAAAATTAGTTCAAATCAAGATTTTCATAAAATTTCATAGTCAAGTCAAATTTATGAAACAATATCGGGATACTATGAATAAATATGACGAAGGATATGGGATTTTATGAAAACCCTATGGGAACAAGGATAGCAAACGATATACTTCGTTAAAATTTTCTTCAATAGCTACGGCTATTCAAAAAAATTTGTGCCTTGTATCTCATTCACTCTACTTGTTTCTTGAAAAGAAATAATAATTAGAGGTCCCCTAAAATTCATTTTAAAATGGTAAAGATGTATCTTTCGAAAATTGAAATTTCATTAATGGTTTCTCAAAATAGCAAATAAATTCCAATTGAAACGAATAAAACTCATTATACTTTTAGCTTTAGTAAGCATTGTTTTTTCTACCTGCTTTGACAAAAAAGGTTCCGAAAACAGTTTTAACCCAAAGGAATATAAGCTATGGAAAGCCGAAAGAATTGCTTATATAAAAGGCCATGAGGGCTGGCTGAACCTGGCTGGTTTATTTTGGCTTGAAGAAGGGGGAAACACCTTTGGAAGCTCTCCTGATAATGACATACAATTCCCCGGGGACGCCCCTGCCTTTACAGGAACATTTACTTTGACTGATTCAATTGTGTTATTTGAAGCCTATCCGGATATATCTGTTTTTAATAAAGGAAAAAGAATTGAAAAAATTATAATGGAACCGGATGTAAGCATGCACCCTACCACTTTATCTTATGATTCACTTGAATGGTTTATAGTTGAACGTGGTGGAGAATATGGTATCCGGCTAAGAGACTTTAACAGGAAGAAAATTAATGATTTGGATTCTATTACCTGCTTCCCTCCTGATCAAAAATGGAAAGTCAAGGCAAGGCTGATTAAACCTTCAAAAAAGCTTACACTGATGTTACCAAATGTTCTGGGCCAGGCAAGTGAGCAAAAAGTACCAGGGATTCTGGAGTTTTCCATAAATGGGAAAACATACCAGCTTTATCCTTTAGGTACACCAAATGATCTTTGGCTGATATTTGGTGATGATACTTCAGGGGATCAAAGCTATGGTGGAGGCAGATTCCTGGAAATTGCACCTCCTGATAAAAAAGGGAATTATTATCTGGATTTCAATAAAGCATATAATCCACCATGTGCTTTTACAGAATTTGCAACTTGTCCACTTCCTCCTAAAGAAAATATTTTAGATATTGGAGTTATGGCTGGCGAGAAGAATATTCCACATATTTGGCATTAAAAAGCCAAAAGCTTAATCATTAACCATGGAACTAAGCATTTTGTTTATGGAACTGTTAAACAAATCAGGGTCTTCATTTCCCATGCATCCAAAAATAACTTTTTCTATTCTTTTAATCAAAATGGCTCCATTATAGGGATCCTCAACAGAGATAATCTCATCCTTAAGCATTGTAGTTAATTTAGCTTTTGAAAGCAAGGTCTTTACAACCTCCTCCGACTTACCCACACTTTCATGGCTTAATACAAACATTACTAAGGGCTTGTCATTATGCCTGTAACTGGTAGTATAAACCTCATTTAAAAAGCTATAACCCAAAAAATTATCGGCTATAAAGCTTTCTGAGTTAATAATTTTTTCTTCATTGGGAAAATAACCAAGCACTTCAGGAATTTCACTTCTGCCTTCCAGTCCATTTTCAATATCATTCGCCAATTTTAACAAAAGAATAGCTGTCTCTTTATCCTCACTATAGGTACTTACTTTAACATACCATGGTCCTTTCACAAAATTCACCAGTGAGCTCTCCGCATATCCCTGAACACCCAGATCAATAAAATGATAGTCAGGTCCACGTTCAAGGGCATATATTCCAAAGGCATAAACATTATCTTTGTGATGATAAACCTCAACCTTAATCCGATCTTCTCCTTTCACATATTCTGCAATATGCAAATCGGTAAAACCATAATTCAGATATGCATCAGCACCTCCATTTATATAATCCCAAAGGTTATCAGGGATATATACCGGATATTCCTTTACAATTTCATACCCCTGTAGTTCGGGGAAAACAATTTCTGCTTCAGTGGCATTAGTATAACCCCCCCCACTTACTACAGATATCATAAATAAGCCCAAAATAAAATTTACTGTTTTCACTTTAAGAATTTTAGTTTAACTTGTTATCAGGCAAGAAAATCAGATGGAACACTTGTCAATCGAGTCACATCTGCAATTTTCTCAGCCACAGAAAACTCCTTTATACAATTTACGGTACAATCATTACAATCGCTACATGGGTCATTTGGCAGATCAAGAGAAGCCAGTAAGTCCTGTGCTTTTTTAGGTTCTCTGTAACCATAGCTGTACATATAGGCGCGCATCAGTTCAGGAACAGGCAAATTTTTCTTACACTCCGGAACACAATGACTACATGCATTACAATACATTCCCTGTGCAGAAGTTGCAGCAATCAGATCATCTTTCTCCTGTGAAGACATTTCTGTATCTGCCATAACCGTAGCACAATCATCTAATTGTTCAAAATTTGTAAAGCCTGGAATTAACGTATGAATATTTGGATTTTGAAGTGCCCATTTCAAAGCAGCTTTTGCATTTACTGGCTTCTGCTTTTCCTTGTCCAGGTAGCCACCAGCAAGATTCTTCATTCCAACAATCCCTAAACCGGCTTTTGCTGCATCATCTATAGCTTTATTCATTTCCGGAAGATGGTCTTGCTTGAAATTATATGCAACAAGCACTACTTCATAAACACCACTGTCAATAGCCGCCTGAATAATTTCCGGTTCATTCTTATGGGTTGAGATACCTAAATGTTTTGCCCTTCCGGACGCCTTAATTTTTTTCATTGCACTCAAGACAGGCCCAAACAAGGCAGCCTCCCTTTTACTTTGGGCATGATGATATAGAATATCTACATAATCAATACCCAATCTTTCCATACTTTCATCAAACTTTTTTAAGAAATCTTCTTCGGTGGTTTTTTCTGTATATAGTCCTGTTTTCCTGTCACCACCACCAGGCTTTACTTTTGTAGCAATAATATAAGATTCCCTGGGATAATCAACTAATAGTTTTCCTAACATTTCTTCATTCCTGCCTTGTTGATAACCATTTGCCGTATCCAGATGGACTATGCCCTTTGCAAGTGCAGCCTTTACCAGATTAGGATTATCAGCCCGCATCACTCCCATACTTATTACCGGCAATTTAATTCCGGTTTTACCAAGAGTACGATACACAACATTGGCTGATTCAACATTTGATGATTTTAACACTCTACCATGCGATTTTAAGCCTGTAGCTCCGGCTACCATACCAGATGCACCTAAAACAGATGATACTAAGAACTTTCTCCTATTAATTGAATTTTCAAACTTCTTCATGATTATTCACCTTTCCTGAGATATTTTACAATCCTTCAATTCATTAAAAACATGGCAAAATATAAAGTATCTAGATAAGAACCAAACTAAATATACTCATCTGACTAATAGAAAATCTTTCCTATTTACCTGATTAATAGTTCATAATGATACAATTAATCAATAATAAAATACAAAATGATTGGTTAATACATCTGATCAATTACTTAATCTTTCTAACTTTTTGAAACTTGGTGGAAGCATCTACCATCTTCACCCAGCTAACCTGCTTACTTGTCTCAAGTGACTCATAAATAATACCATCAGACCCTTTCACTATCAGGCAAATTCCCAGATCATAACGTAGAGATTCCACCCTGTCACCGGGAGCCAGAGCCTGTCCATCCAGATCTACCATTGGCAATTCTTCAGTTTTCTTTTTAAATAATCTAAACATAATATTAAAATAATTCTGCTCAAAAACATGATTAAGAAACACTAAATGTACAAAAATGAAACTAAAAAGTCTAAACTAGATTAATTACAGAATGCTAAAATCATTAGGAATATTATAGATGCGGATTGACCTTCGTCTCTTAATCAATCCATTCACCCAAAAATAAGTTGGTTTCACTTGTACCACCATTATTCCTGTTTGATGAGAAGACTATCCATTTACCATTGTTTGAAAAAACAGGGAAAGCATCAAAAATGCCATCATAAGTGATTTGCTCCAACCCGGAACCATCCAGGTTAATCATAAACAAATTAAAAGGGAAGCCTTTTTCAGAGGCATGATTACTGGAAAAAAGAATTTTCTGACCCGAAGGATGGAAAAAAGGGCTCCAGTTTGCTCCGCCAAGATCAGTAATCCGCTTAAGGCCGGTTCCATCAACATTACATATATATAACTCCATATGTATAGGCATAACAAGTCCTTCATTCAACAATTCTTTATAAACCCGTACCTCATCATCAGTTTGCGGCCGGGATGCCCTGAAGATCAACTTCTTTCCATCTGGTGAAAAAAAAGCACCTCCGTCATATCCCAGGTCAAAAGTCACCTGTTTGATATCAGATCCGTCAAGATTCATTGTAAATAGCTCAAGATCTCCTGTGCGCATAGAGGTAAAAACAATTTTATCCCCTTTTGGAGAAACTGTAGCTTCTGCATCATAGCCATCAGTTTGGGTCAATTGTTTCCTAATATTCCCTTTAAGATCGGACACAAAAATATCAAAGCTTGAATATATGGGCCAAACATATTTCCCATCAGCCCGCTTTTCCGGTACAAGAGGACAAGCCTTATCTGCCAGATGTGTTGAAGCATACAATATAGTTGAATCTCCAGGCAAAAAGTATGAACAGGTTGTTCTTCCACGTCCGGTACTAATAAGTTGTGGGATTTTATTCTTTGTTTGAGGGTGTTCTCTGTCAATCATAAAAATCTGATCACATGTTGTACCCCAGGCCTCATTGCTAACCTGAAAAACAAGGGACTTATCATCGAAACTCCAGTATGCCTCAGCATTATCTCCTCCAAATGTGATTTGTTTGAGGTTTTTTAAGTGCTTTTCCTTATCATAATGCAGGCTACTCTTTTTTGTTGCCCCCGTAGTAGCATCTGCTTTTGGGGAGCTATTACCGATATTCTTTATTGACCTGTTGCAGGCCAAAAAAAGAAGTAAAATGCCAAATAGCAAAAAAGTTGTTTTCCTAATCATAAATGAAATATTTTCCTGATTGTCTAAAGTGTATTTTACAAAGATAGATTATTAGCTTCAAGGTCACGGAATACGAGAAGTACCAATAAAGCAAATCACACTGGAAGGCTGTCTGTCTATAAAATTATAAAAGAATCAAAAGTCCGGCTAATACCCTATATTAATGGAGATTATGGCTAATATTTTAATTCCATTATAAATCTTTTCTAATTATCGTTATTACTCAAGATACCGGGGTAGAATGATAGAATTATTTAATCGTGGATTCGTTTATTTGTTTATTCGGGAAATAATGGATCCGGGTAAGAAGTAGCCTTCTAATACGGATATCACTTTTTATTTGAGACTAAAACCTAAGCGCTTCCTTTAACTTTTTATAGCCGCTTTTACTCACCGGAACAATCGATTTATTTATCAGAACAATCTTAAAAGACTCTTTATCATATCTCTCTAAACGTGATATCTGATCAATTCTTACAATATAGGACCGGTGTACCCGGACAAAGTTTTTGGGATCCAGGTTTTCCTCATAATACTTTAGTCTTCTCTGCTTCAATGATCTTCCTTTTGCCGTGTAAATCATTACATAATCATCCTGAGCTTCAAAGTAACTAATATCCTGAACCGGAATTAGTTGAATATTATTCCTGTTCTTAACAACAATCCTTCTGAGAAACTCTGCATTTAATTCACCTGGAATCTCAAGTTGCCGCCTGTTTTCGGATTCTCCCTGCTCAATTCTCAACAAAGCCCGGCTAACAGCCTGTTTAAACCTCTCTCTGGAGAAAGGCTTCAAAAGATAATCTACTGCATTCATTTCAAAAGCCCTTATGGCATATTCATTAAAGGCAGTTGTAAAAACAATTGCCGGTTCATAATCCAATAATTCAAGTAATTCAATCCCTGTAATCTTCGGAATTTGTATATCCAGAAAAATCAATACCGGTCTTTTATCATTAATAGCCTGGATTCCGGAAAATCCATCAGCATATTCGCCTAAAATCCTGATATTTGGAAAATCTTTTAAATAATTACGAACAAGCTCCCGGGCGAGCTCTTCATCCTCAACAATAATAGCATTAATTTCATTTTTCATTATTACAATGGTATTTCAAATATATATAGTCCTTATGTTTGTAAAGTGTAATGCATAAGTTTCTGCCCACTTATTAACTTA
>JAOZKQ010000586.1 GCA_029935275.1 Bacteroidales bacterium
GCCAGGTTTTTTCATTGAACAGGTCCTGGTGGATAATGGAATGTGCCGGAAGGTCATAGTTGAAGATATTATGTTTGTACAGTTTGCGTATCCGTTGATGTGCAGCAGTTTCTAACTTTTCAATAGCCCGGGTATATTTGTCAAATAACTTTTTTTTCAGCTCTTCTTCGGAGGTTTTTTCACTAAATTTTTTGGTGGTTGAAAATTCGAGGCTTTCAATAAGCATTTTTATAATTATTTCCGTACACAGAGAATTGCGATGGCCCCAGTCCTTTTCAAAAGCAGAGATTACGGTGAAAAGAGAGTAAATCCAATCCTGGTCGATTCCTTTTAAGCTTTCCAGAAGGGATATTCGTTCTGCGTAGGTGGCCTGATGGGCGTTAAAAATACGGATAGCATTAAAATGAAGACGGAAGGCGGTTTTCCATTCAGTTAAATATTGGGTCTCATCTTCTTTACAATTGATGATGGCCATTCTGGGTGCTCCGGTGAGGCGAAGAATTTCCATTTCTGCTTCATCCACACTTCGAAGTGGCCTTGATCCGTCCACCACAAAGATAATTCCTGCCCCACGGGCAATAGGGGCCAGCAGTTCACAATCCTGTACCAGGTCAGGATCATCAATGTGCTTATTGATAAAATCCTGTACCATTCCGGCATTTCTGGTTTTATTGGTTTTCATCCAGTGCAGTGTCCTCTTTGGATTTTGAAAACCAGGAGTGTCAATAAATTGAATAATTTTCTGATCGTCAATAATTACCGAATAGGTCTCGCATATAAGGGTTTCCCCGGGAATAGGACTGATACGTACATGATCATTTTCAGCCAGGGTTGAAACCACAGACGACTTACCTTCATTGGGATGTCCCACAATTGCAAAGGCCGGTATTTTATGATTAGTCTCCATGCTTAAGTCTTTCCACTCGTAAATAGGGATCACCAATAGCCATAATTTTCTCTTTCCATGTCTGCCAGTTAACAGGTTTTACCCGGGTGAAAATAGTTTCCGGACCCGGTTTGCCAATCAAGCCCATGAGTATCGGAGTGCGATTACCCTGTTGCTGACGGAGCATTTTGATAAAGGCAATATTCTCTATGATAGGTGGTTGCCAGGCCTCCTGCAAAATGAGAATATGGTCCCAGTCATTTTCTGTTTTGGATGGGATCAACTGGTCTCCTGCTGTTGCTTCATGTTTATCCTGAACATCAATCCTGATTTTTTCTACAATTTTGCCATTCAATGTCTGCCTTACAACTTTTTTTAAATCTTTATCAGAAGTAGCTTCAAAAATATCATCCGGAATAAGAACAATAAATTTCTTATCTATTCCCGGCTTGTCAGCTTCGGGTGTCCTGTTATGTGAAGCGCCTGTTACAGCTTCCTTCGGCAATGATTCCTCCATGCTTTCAAATTGAACCTGTGGTGTAGTCATTCGATCAACAAGTTGGTCACAGGAACCGTGGGTAAAATTAATATTATGCAACAAATAATTTTGGGTTATTCTTCCAAACAAAAACAGCATAATTCGTGGGATTAAGCCATAAAATAAAACAGCAAAAAATAGAAAAGGCCACCAGGCCACCAGATCAGAAGTGGCGAGATGATAAATGCCGTCTTTTAAAATCATATGGCTGCCCTCAATTTGGGTCAGGGTAGGGTGGGCCAGTTCCGGGGGAACAAACCAGGACCATGGAAGTGCCAACCATTTAACAACACTGTAAACCACATTGGAGCTTACCTGCAGGGTCGATTGCCAGCCGAAGGCCATATCAGTCCCAATGACTTTTATAAGTGTTGTGGCAAGTATGCCCAGGTTAA
>JAOZKQ010000125.1 GCA_029935275.1 Bacteroidales bacterium
ATTTAAGGGCCAGGGAACAGATGTTTTCATATAATCAATTCTTGTAGTTTCGGTAATTTTCTTATATATCCTTGATGATTCACAATTAGCCAGCCAGCCAGGGTAATTTTCAACATCATTAATAATCCTAACCAACTGACCTATATCAGCGTTAATTGAGGTTATTGCCTTGAATTCCTTAATAGCTGAGTTGCTATTATTCCTGGTATATACTTTTATCCCGTCTTTTTCTTTGCGCAATTTCCAATCACCACTATCTGTGAAAGTAGTATTATTCTCACTTTTAATAATTCCCAAACCCGGACTGAACAATAAAATGATTCCTAATAATGGGATTAAAATTTTCATCATAAACTATTTTTTATGCTAAATGACAATTTGTAATCAGGGTTCACTATTCCCAAAATCTATATTTCAATTCAAATGTTATCATGTATAAATATTCAGATTTAGCAAAAATTATATACTTATTTTAACCAGGCAGTACCAACAGTCACGTAAAACGCCCAATCTTCAGGTCCTCTGCCTATATCAGCTCCCACTTTAAGGCCTAGTACTCTGGCTATTAAATACCTAAAGCCTCCACCTACATTCCAAACTATTTCATCCGATTTCATGTTTTCAAGAGAATCAAAGGCTGTACCAATACCAGTAAAACCAAGTATTCCCCATCGGGGTGTTATATTAAATAACTGTTCAGTTTCAGCAAGCATTATTAAATCACCTTGATACCTTAGTGCCGGAACGCCTCTTAAATACACAAAAGGTCTTGCATAAAAGGGAGATTCTCCAGTTACCAATGAGGATTCAAGTCTTAATGCCGGGATCCATTTCTTATTAACCGGTAAATATAAATGCGTAAAGAAATTCAATTTCCCCCAGTTTTTAGTACTTCCCAGGGCTTCCAGGTTTTGATTATAGCTCAAATGGACCCTTGCACCTTTTGTTGGGGAAAGAAAATTGTTTAGATTATCAAATTCTGTGATTAAAGAAATACCGCTATTCCATGATTCTAAATTAATGGGATCAATAAGCTCACTGTCTTTAAAGAGGGGTATTATGATTTTATTAAGTTGATATTTTGCACCTAAGAAAAAATCACTTTTACCTAACCGGAAATTTGCTTGTTGCAGGAATAAGAAAGTATTAAGATTAATCCTGACAGATTTACTCCCCATGATATAAAAATCAAGAGCTATATCCCCGTAACCGGTTACACCACGATATCTTATTTTATCTTCATTCCAAAATCCAAGATACCCACCACCAGCTAACCATGTACCATTTGAAGTTAAACCTACTGCTGCGGCTATAATATCTGGTTGTTTTTTAGGCTTTTTACTTGGAACAAAATATAATCCTGCTACAACAGCTCCATAACCAACTGCAGGTTCTGTAATGGGCACAATAACAGGTAATACCCCTTTATGATTCGTTAAGAAATTACTTAGATCTAAAGCATTATCCGTTGAATCTATAAAAATACTTGTTTTGTTTTGGGAGTTAACAAGGCTAATATAGCTTAAGAAAATGATTATAACTAGTATTAATTTTTGTGTATTCATAATTTATTGGTCCTTTAAATATAGGCTGTTCCAGTTCCATTATTGTTTTAGTTCACTCCTATTTTAAAATGATAAAAGCGATAATAAAAACAGTAGTAGTTATTAATATCGAATATGGAAATATTAAAGATTTAATAAAGAACCCTCATATGTGAAATAATCAGACAAAGAATTGCGTATATAAGCAGACAACTGTTTAGTCCTTCTTAATGTACAACTACTAAATTGTGTTATTTTTTCAATCTCGTTTATTGTGAACTCCAACAAATTCTCATGTGGCACAATCTTATTAATCAATCCTAATTCTAAAGCTTCTTTTGATGAGACTTTTTCTGAAAACATTATTTCCATTGCCTTATTGTATCCTAACTGATGTATTAAGAAATAAGGTAAACCACCACTGGGATGTAATCCATATTTATTATGGGCAAATGAAAAAAACATTTCCGGCGTTGCATAACGTATATCAGTTGCTAATGAAGCACCAAAAAAAGGCGTAACAATACCACCAGAAAGTACAGTGAAACAAAGTTTTTTATAGTTTGTTATGTATTGCACAAAACGATTAAGGATATTTATTTCCCTAAGTCTAACTTTATCATCACAAAAACTCGGTATTTTAAAGTCATCACTTTCTTTGAAAGACAACATATTTTCTTTCAAAAAACTGTCATAAGCTTTTTCACCATAGCATTCAGGTGTATTTAAGAATAACAATGCTTTTGTTTTTGTGTCAAATTGAAAGGTATTTAAAGTACTTAAAAGTAATTCGCTATCACTACTGGTTGTCAGTAATTTAAATACATCCTGCTTTATTAAGATAATCGCAAGACTGCCTTTTACCTCAATTTCATAAAAGTTATTAGTTATTTTTCCCATGATATTTTAAAGTAAATCCCTGAAGAAGAAGTAAATGTAAATTACAATTCTTTAATTTTAATTTACGGATTATAACTTTATTCTAAAAACTATATTTTAGACTAAATGTCATCATGTTATAGCCCTTTAAATTAGCAAATGCATTTTGTCCTTTGCCATCAAATAGGTAAACTCCTAATGCTAATTCTGCATTATCAGTTGCATGGTACTTTAATTGTGGGGCATAGATTAAGGCATAATTATTACTTATATCGCTCCAATCTGATACTATAAATCCACCGGCAAGGGGAATAAAGGTCAATTTTTCTTCAAAGAACTTTTTCTCATAACCAATCATAAAATAATCATTTAAGGCTTCTTTACCTCTTTCATGTACAAAACCATGTAAATACTGGAAGTTCAGGTATGAACCGTCAGAAAATGTATAATCAACACCGATAACGAATTTTAGATACGGTTCCTTTTTTAGTACGGTTGAATCCTGCATTACAGATCCTGGGGGTAATCCCATCATTGCCGAAAAGTCAGTTGTCATAACTACTTCATGTTCAGGAATGAAAAGTGCAGCCTCAGCCCATACACCTACACTTCCAATACTTCCTGCCAGATCGGCTCCTATAATATGGTTTCTGACAAATGATAACTGCGAATTTATATCTACACCACCCAAAGCATCTACAGGATTAATAATATTAGAAGTAGAAAAGGGCAAACCATCTATTCCCCAGACGTAGCTAACCGAGAAATCAAATCCGGCAGCAAATCCCTTAAATTTACCACCAATGGTGGAACTTTCACTTAAGTTATACCGGGGTAAAGGTAAGGTGTCATTATAGTTATTTAACCTGAATCCCGAAGGAAGTTCAGGTGCACCTGTAAAAACGGTACCAAAAACACCAACCGGCATGTTAGCAGGCTGAAAAAATGGAATAAATACTCCCTGTAAAGAGAAATCATTATTTAAGTAATAGTTCATGTTTACCGCCCATGACCCCCGGTGTCGTCCAAAATCCAACACATCTTCAAGATCATAAGGATTAAGATTATCGGTGGGGTTTAATTTATCTGCCGTACCCCAGGCTATTCTCTGTTTACCTATTTTAACATCAAGATCCTTAAAAATAAAACCGTAGAGCTCCACATAAGCTTCCCTTATTTCAAGGTTATAAGGGTCAATAATTCCTTTGTTGTATAAATCACTGGAACTAACAACTTTAGGTATACCCATGTTTCTAAGCCAGATATTACTATAAAATTTGGCAAATCCACTGACTTTTTTTTCTAAACTTAAATCAAGCCTGTTTTCATTCCATGCCCAATCGTTTGGTGATTCTAATAAAAACCTTTGGTCAGAATACAATTCTCCGAACAACCTGAGTTTTTCTTCATCTTGTGCATTTATAGCTTGAAAATTGATAATATACACTAGAATAGTTCCAAAAATTATACATGCTTGTTTCATATTATAGTAGTTTTAGATTTAAGTTTAATGAGATATTTAATAACTAATTTATGGTTTTGAATTATCGTATAAATAATTTCTTTCCCTTCAAAAATAAATTGTAGTATTGCTTTTAAGAATGATACTTTTTTAAATTTTATAGGATGAAACAAATTCTTTAACCTTACATATTTTATCCTTTTCCCATGTGCGCCATAATATAGATTAATATAGGTTTCTACGCCGAATCTTGAATACTTGATTTCATTTAGAAAAGGATTTAGATCCGATTTCAACAATACTCTTTCACCCGTAAAAATTTTAAATGGATTTATTGAATTATGTATGAAAGTTTCAGATGGCTGACCCAGTACCATCTCTGCCTTTCCATTAATTATTGGCAAAACCATACTTGAAATATGCTTGTTGCTAAGCCCGGTTATATCAGCATCAAGAAAAATGATTATTCCCCCGGTTGCATATTTAACACCTGTTGCCATAGCGTAACCTTTTCCCATATTCTTTGACAAGTCAACAAATCTCAGCCTTAACTCATATTTGTATTGTAATATTTCTCTGCCAGTATTATCTGTTGATCCATCATTTACCACAATAACTTCATTAATCAACTTAGATTTAAGGGCGGCTATAATTACTCCGGATATGGTTTTCTCTTCATTATAAGCACAAATTACGGCACTGACTTTCATGGTAGTTGTTATTTGTTTAGTTTCAATTCTTTTAGACTTTTTTCCGTTTCAAACTTCCCAATTTCAATCATTTCTTTTGTCTTAAAAAAATCATAAGCACCACAAGATTTTCTTGATATATTAATTAGAATATCCGGTTTAGACTTCTCAATTGTCAATAAAGATATTTGGTTAAGCATAATGGAAATAGTTTCAGATATTAAGTTGAAATAAGAGAGTTTTTCCTGCCCTTTAGGAAATAGATTTGTCAATTTTTCCTGGAAGGCGTTAACTTTTCCATTATGCAAAAACCCATTTCTTTTTTCTGTCTTAATTAAATTAGGTGGTTTAATGTAAGGAGTATGAGCATTCACATTAACTATAACTAAAAGATCATCATCAAACCGTTTTACATAATTTACCGGAATAGGGTTCAATATACCTCCATCAACCAACCTGATTTCGTTCACTTTAGCAGGAGTAAAAACAGTGGGTATGGAAATTGAAGCCCTTATTGCTTCAAAAAGATTTCCTTTATCAAACACCACTTCCTTATGGTTAATTATATCTGCCGCTACTGCCACATAAGGAATGGGTAGGTCTTCAATATTAATATCCGGCACCATTTTCTTCATTACCTTAAAAATTTTATCCCCTTTAACCAGGCCCTGGGTGCTTAGTGTAAAGTCAATCATTTTGAACACATCAAGCTTATCCAGGCCGGAAAGCCATTTTTTGTATTCTTCCATATTCCCGGTTGCATAAACACCACCTACTAATGCTCCCATTGAAGTACCAGCTATTGATTTTATTTCAAAGCCTTGTTTTTCTAATTCTTCAATTACCCCAATATGAGCTAATCCCCTTGCACCTCCGCTTGAAAGGACCAATGATATTGCTTGTTTCATCGTAACAATCTCAACTTTAAAAGATTTTTAGAATAAGCCCCAGCACATAATTCGGTCTCTATGAAAATTTACCAATAATTTATCAAGACAAGCGAATTACATGCATAGGGCTCATTTTATTGTTTTAATTTTCTAACTGTAAATTCATCATCGCTTAGACCTATATCATATTGAATATCAGAGGTAATCATCTTAGTAGTATGTTTCTTTTTCAAATCTTTCATGACAATTTCAATTGGAGACCAATAATTCCCAATCTTCGCAAAAGAATATGTCGCCTCTTTGAATTTTTGATTACCTTTATTATAGAATTCATATATTTCCGGACAATAATTCGTTTTATTGACTTTCATAATTATTTTAGAATAATCGGTTTTTAATTCCGGTTTAGGAATTAGTTCCAGGACATAATAATTTGCCTCTGTTCCGGTTAATTTAGGATTATATTTTTCTGCGAATGGTTTTGCTTCCATATCATCATAAGAAAAATCAGTGCCTGCAAAACTCTGGTTCTTAACATGAGAGGCAATTCTTCGTTCTTTACCAAATGCTGGCATATAAATATACATTACATCATTTGGTAATGATAAAAATGCTATACCAGCCTGAGATGATGGCGATGTAAAGCGAAATAACCGCGTATCACTGCCTTTTTGTAAAACATTGGCATCGCGTACTTTTTCTCTGTTTTGCTTGTCAATTAATACAATTTTTATTTTACTAGTTTGGTCTTTTGCTGAGTAAAGAACATCATCGGCTTTCTTTAGAATGGCATTTGCATCCTGTGCGTTTGCATTAAACCCT
>JAOZKQ010000126.1 GCA_029935275.1 Bacteroidales bacterium
AATATTTCTTAATAACAATGGCCCAGGATGCAAAATCTAATCCAACATTTCTTCTTTGTGTAACATTTAATACAATATCCAAACATTTTTCAAGTGATTCAGAATCTATTTTAGGACTAGTAGTAACCACATAGATATCAAAATTAATTTTACTTAACTCTTTTAAATAGTCTAAAAATGGTAAATCAAAAATGCCATCTGGATCAAAATGTGCTACCACAGCTGCTCTTGAATTGTATGATCGATCTTTTGTAGAAGTAAAGAAATTGATAATATCATCATTGTTTTTATTAGAGAGGGAAGATATTTTAGAACTAAAAAGAGTGTTTATTTTCATATAAGATCTTATTCACTTTGATCAGTACAAATGTACTCATTGTTTTTTATTCTATTCAAGCCTGGACGAAAAGGCTGCCTGTTTGTTGTGCTTTATTTTAATGAATCATTTCTTTTCAGATAGAAAAAAGAATTGCCAATACATTGCTTACTTTGACTTTAATGATAATAGTAAACCAAATGAAAAAGATAACTTACAGACAAACATAGATAGAATAAAAATTCTTGATATCTCAGCTAAAGAAAAGGATTTAATACTTGGTGAAAATATTAAAACACTGAATGCACAATAAAAACTTAACAATAGTATTAATTGACAAGAACCTAAAGTTTTGGTGCCAGATACCTTCCTGTGTATGAGGATTTATTGGCAGCTACCTCCTCCGGTGTGCCCTGGGCAACAATTTGACCTCCTTCTTCTCCACCTCCAGGTCCCAGGTCAATAACCCAGTCCGAAGATTTTATTATCTCCAGATTGTGTTCAATAATAATAATGGAATGACCTCTTTCAATTAGCTCTTGAAAAGCATCAAGTAATTTCCTTATATCATGAAAATGAAGCCCCGTTGTAGGCTCATCAAAAATAAACAGGTGATGTTGAAAGTTTCCGGTTTCTTTGCTTAGAAAAAATGCCAGTTTAACTCTTTGACTTTCCCCACCACTTAAAGTAGAAGACGATTGTCCGAGTTTTACATAACCCAATCCTACATCTGCCAGGGGAAGTAGCTTTTTTGTTATTTTTTTTGTCAGAGATGTATTATGTTCCCCGAAAAATTCAATGGCTTCATTAATTGTAAGTTCAAGTATATCAAAAACACTTTTTCCCTTGAACTGCACTTCCAGAATCTCATCTTTAAAGCGCTGCCCTTTACAACTTTCACATACCAGTTCAACATCAGCCATAAACTGCATGCCCACCTTTATGATTCCTTCACCCTGACATTCTTCGCATCTGCCACCATCAATATTGAAAGAAAAATGCGATGCTTTAAAATGATTTATTACTGAGAGTGGTTGTTCAGCATAAAGTTTTCGGATATCGTCCCAGGCTTTCAGGTAGGTTACCGGATTAGACCGGCTCGACTTTCCAATAGGGTTCTGATTAACAAACTCAATATGATCTATTGTCCGCAAGTCTCCACTTATGGAGTCAAAATCACCACTTTTTTCACCATAACCAAAAAGTGCCCGGTTAAGTGCAGGATAAAGAATGTTTCGAATAAGTGTGGACTTTCCGGATCCACTCACCCCTGTAATTACTGTAATCATATTAAGGGGTATTTGTACGCTGATATTTTTTAAATTATGCTCCCTGGCACCATGTATTGTTATCTTATTCAGCGATTTTCGTCTGATTTTAGGGACTTCAATTACTTTTTTTCCGGTAATATATTCAGCTGTAAGGCTTTTAGTATCTTCCAATAACTGTTTATGATCTCCCTGGAAAATGATTTCACCCCCATGCCTGCCTGCCATTGGTCCGATATCAATAATTTGGTCAGCGGCCAGGATAATATCTTCATCATGTTCCACAACCAGAACAGTATTTCCTATTCTTTTAAGATCTTGCAATACATTAATGAGCCTGGATGTGTCTTTTGGATGAAGACCAATACTGGGTTCATCGAGAATATATAATGAGCCAACCAGACTGCTGCCCAATGATGTTGCCAGGTTAATTCTTTGGGACTCCCCTCCGGATAATGTAGAAGACAGTCGGTTTAAGGTGAGGTAACCAAGGCCTACCTGCAACAAAAAGTTAATTCGCGAATTTATCTCAAGAAGAATACGTTTTGCCACATCTGCTTCATACTTATTTAACTTTAAAGACTGAAAATATTCTTTCAGTTTTGCAAAAGGCAGGTTTACAAGATCCTGAATTGACTTGTGATTTATCTTTACATATGAAACCTCTTCTCTTAATCTTGCCCCTTTGCATTGGTAACAGATTGTTTTTCCACGATATCTTGAAAGCATTACCCGGAATTGAATTTTATACTTTTTACTTTCAAGATATTTGAAGAATGTATTGAGGCCCTTAAAATATTTATTTCCTTCCCATAACAGGTTCTTCTGCTCAGGACTGAGTTCAAAATAGGGTTTGTGAATAGGAAAGTCAAACTTTGTTGCATTTAAGATGAGCTTTTGCTTCCACTTTTTCATTTTCTCACCTTTCCAGCAAACAATGGCCTCCTCATAAACCGACAGGCTCTTATTTGGTACTACTAAATCTTCATCAATTCCAATAATCTTTCCATATCCTTCACACACAGGGCATGCTCCAATAGGATTATTGAAACTAAACATATGAGGGGAGGGCTCTTCAAAAATGATTCCGTCTGCTTCAAACTTATTTGAGAAGTTTTCGGTTATTATTGAGCCCTTAAGTTTGGCTTCAACTATACATGAACCTTTTCCAATACTAAAAGCAGTCTGAACAGAGTCTGCAATCCTGCTTTTTGTATCTTCATCAGTTTCTACTGAAATCCGGTCAATAACTACGTTAAAGGCTTTAGTAGTTAAAAAGCCTTGTTCCTTTTCAAGGATATCTGAAATCTTTAAAATTTCATTATTGTGTTCAATTCTTGTCAGGCCCTGCTTAAGCAGGATCTCCAGATAATCACTGAGTTTATAATCTTTAGGTAAGAACATTGGTGCCAGGATCAGTACTTTTATTTGTCTTTCACAACCTAAAATAAAATCAACAACATTTTCAACACTATGTCTTTTTACCCTTTTTCCTGAGACTGGAGAATAAGTTTTTCCAATTCGGGCAAACAATAATTTAATATAGTCGTATATCTCTGTAGAAGTTCCTACTGTGGAGCGCGGATTTCTGGAGTTTACCTTTTGTTCAATGGCGATTGCCGGGGGAATGCCATTAATAAAATCAATATCCGGTTTCTGCATCCTGCCTAAAAATTGTCTGGCATAGGAGCTTAAACTTTCAACATAGCGCCTTTGACCCTCGGCATAAATAGTGTCAAATGCAAGTGAGGATTTGCCCGAACCTGAAAGACCGGTTACTACAATGAACTGGTTTCGGGGTATAAAGAGTTCGAAGTTTTTTAAATTATGAACCCTTGCCCCTTTAATGTGAATGTAGTTTTGTCTTTTATTTATGGGTTTTGGCATAAAAATTGTATGAATTTTGAATGTAGTTTAACAAAAATTAACGAATTTCAAAAGTAATATATTTTGTGGAAAAGTTTTTTTTATGTTAATTAGCAGCTTGAATTAAGATAATTTATAATTTAAACAAGGAGGAATCGCCTATTAATACATCTCTACTCTTTTAATAATTCAAAAAAGGAGGTTCATTGTGGAGTTAAAAAAATTGCCTGACCAGGAATTGATCTCTCAATTTCTAGGTGGTAATCAACAAGCAATAGAGGTGTTAATTAGCCGGCATAAGGATAAAGTTTATACTTATATCTTTTTGTTAGTAAAAGAACCGGTTATTGCCGAAGATATTTTTCAGGATACTTTTGTGAAGATTGTTAATTCATTAGTGAGTGGTCGCTATAAAGATGACGGCAAGTTTGTGTCATGGACTATTCGCATTGCTCATAATCTTACCATTGATCATTTTCGAAAAATGAAAAAATCGAATGAGATTCAGGGTAATTCGTTTGAAAGCTTTGTTCTTAACTCGAAAAAGTATTCTGCTGATAATGTAGAAGAAGAAATTATCAGGGAACAAATAAGAAATGATATTAGAAATCTTGTAGATGAGCTTCCTGCCGAACAAAAGGAAGTAATATTATTGCGCCATTATGGTGGATTAAGTTTTAAAGAAATTGCAGAGCAAACAGGGGTAAGTATAAATACATCGCTTGGACGAATGAGGTATGCTCTGATTAATCTGCGTAAAATGATTGAGGAGAAAAACCTGAGTTTAACATTTAGTTAAGTTTCCCCTTATATTATTTTTTGCAGTAATTTTTATCCGATCATATAATATCTTTTTTGTTTTAACGTTCTATTCATATGTATAACTAAAACTATAGTTTGCCTATGGATGAATTTTCTACTTTATTTAGATCGGAGAAGCTTAGACAGAAAAAAATTAAGTATTTGAATGAAATTAGCCTTACAGAGGGGAAGTATCTGAAACCACTGGATAAGCTTGAACTTGAAACTCCTTCCGAAGTCATGATTAGGTTGAATAAAACACTTAGAATGATGATGTTGGGGAGATTGAACTGAAAAAATATTTTATAATATTAAAAAATGCCGCTGTGATAGCGGCATTTTTTTTGATAAAAATTTGGAAATATGAAATTAAAATAGTATTATTGTGATATCAAATTAATATTATATAAATGATTATGAAAGAAGAAATGAAATTTAAGGCTACCAATGGGTACATAATGTTGATTGTCCTTTTGGTTTTTGTAGCACTTATCGTTTTCGGTATTATGCTAAGGAATCCGGTGATAATACTGGTTGTATCTGTTCTGTTTGTGTTTTGTCTGATTGGTTTTACGGTTGTAAATCCGAATGAATCTACAGTATTAATCCTTTTTGGGAGCTATAAGGGAACTATTAAGGAGAATGGTTTCTTTTGGGTCAATCCTTTTTTTGTAAAGAATAAGATTTCTTTAAGGGCAAGGAATTTTGATAGTGAACCCAGTAAAGTAAACGACAAAATTGGGAACCCTGTATTAATTGGTCTGGTGCTGGTTTGGAGAGTAGATAATACTTATAAAGCTGCTTTTGAGGTAGACGAGTATGAACGTTTTGTTGTTGTTCAATCTGAGGCTGCCTTAAGAAAGCTGGCAGGTATTTACCCATATGATAACTTTGAGGATCATGATGCAGTTATTACCCTGCGTTCGGGTGGTGAGGAAGTTAATCGTGAACTGGAAAGGGAAATAAAAGAAAGGCTTGATATTGCTGGAATTAATGTTGTTGAAGCCAGAATAAATTATATTGCATATGCGGCAGAGATTGCTCAGGCTATGCTTAGAAGGCAACAGGCTACTGCTATTGTTGCGGCGAGGTTTAAAATTGTGGAGGGAGCGGTTAGTATGGTAGAAATGGCATTGGATGAGTTGAGTAAAAAGGAAATCATTGAGCTGGATGAGGAGAAAAAAGCTGCAATGGTAAGTAATCTGATGGTTGTTCTTTGCAGTGATAAAGATGTTGCGCCAATTGTAAATACAGGAACACTCCATCAATAATTGAGATTTATGAGTAAGAAAAAGCCATTTGTTCTTCGTATTGACCCGGAAAAGCTATCAGCAGTTGAAAAATGGGCTGCTGATGAATTTCGGAGTACAAATGGACAGATTGAGTGGATACTTGATCAGGCTTTGAAAAAGACCGGGCGGTTAAGAAGTGGGAAAAAGAAAACCGGGGATCCTAATAATGAAAGGCTTTAACCAACGATTTAAGAGCTTGGAAATATAAGAGATAAAGGTTCAGTATGTTGGGTATAGAAGGGAAGTTAAACTAAGCTTTATTATAAAAATTAATTTTATTTAGTTATGAATCAATACAAATATGTCTGTCCTAAATGCAGGAACCGGCAATATGAAATGGATGAGATAAGGACAACCGGAAGTGTCTTAACAAAATTGTTTAATATCCAGAACAAAAAGTTTACGGTTATTAGCTGTACCCGTTGTCATTATACGGAGCTTTATAAAACTTCCACTAATAAATTTGGAAATGTGGTCGATTTCTTTTTTAATTAGTCTGTCCATAAAGTCGATAGTTTTAATTAATAGGGATGACACAGCCCCGAAGTGGGCGAAACCATTAGCCCGGGGTGAAGCCCAGGGAATGGTGATGAACAGCAAGTTAGCGTTCCATGTAAGAAAGCTAAATTGAAAATAAAAAAATAATATGGAACGCAATTTAATAATACCCCGATATTATAGACACACACTAATTAGTCTCTTTATTTTAAAATCATGGATTTAAGTTTAAAAGAAAAGTTGTT
>JAOZKQ010000127.1 GCA_029935275.1 Bacteroidales bacterium
TTAGTAGAGACGGAATGCTTTCCATCGTATGATAATGTGAGAGAAAGTTCGAAGGGAGAAGGGAGAAGGGAGAAGGGAGAAGGTTGAAGGGAGAAAGGAGAAAGGAGAAGAAGGCAGAAGGTTGAAGTCAGAAGTAAAAGGAAAGGACGGGAGACGGAAGGACAATAAATAAAATTATCAAATTAGTAGAGACGGAATGCTTTCCATCGTATGATAATGTGAGAGAAAGTTCGAAGGTAGAAGGCGGAAGGCAAAAGGCAAAAG
Organism: Bacteroidales bacterium; assembly: GCA_029935275.1. Lineage (GTDB taxonomy): Bacteria > Bacteroidota > Bacteroidia > Bacteroidales > VadinHA17 > JANTGF01. The sequence goes on from JAOZKQ010000127.1 coordinate 265, forward strand.
TAAAAAGAAAGGACAGAAGTCGAAAGACAGGAAATTAACAGTAAGTTATCAATTAATAAGAAACAGGAAATGAAAAATTTTGCCGGAGGCATCCTTTTGGGAACATCTTAAATATTAAGTTGTTAATTGTAAGTCAATTGTAATGGACCTTTTCATGTGTTTCATGTCTAAACTTATACCTATGAAAAGGCCTTGACAACCCACTTATTTGCTATCAAGGCCTTACTCTATAAATCAATATTTCTTGACATAAATAAACCTCGCTTTACTTATCTCGCAACAATAAATTTTCCGGAATATACTTTGTTATTTATTCTTACACGTACAAAGTATATACCTTCCTTCCAGCCTGTAGTATTGATTATTTGCTTTTTGTCTTTTAACTTTGTTGCTTTTTCAGTTAATACCTGCTGCTGGTTGTAAATTTCCATTTCCCATTCATCGCCTTCGGTATATTGGGCAATGTTCTCAGTTTTCAGCTCCAGGGTGGTTTCATTGCTTGTTGGGTTGGGCGTAAAACTCATGTACCAGCCTCCGCCACAATCATAACCCTCGGTCATAAGTTGCTCCGTTAGCAATAGCACATTTGACCCGCACCCTGTACAGCAGGTTTGCCCATGTACCATTAGCATTCCCCCGTCAGATGAATTTGTATTTACAAATACCCAATTCTGGCTTGCATAACCCTGTGTCATCCCGTATGGAAGTGTCCAGCTATAATTGGATGTGGAACAACTGCTATTGTTGATATAATAGATATAGTAGCTTGAATTTTTGCACATATTCCAGGGATCAACCCCCTGACCGGTAAGGTTGTCCTGAATAAACAGGGACACATCACTTGGGTCAGGTCCGCCAGCCAAATAAGTCTTACTTATCTGAAAACTATCATTTAAATGAGTTATGGTAAACTTTACCTGCCCGTCCCCTATATTAGAACAAGTACTATGAAAACTTGCAGTTGCGCCATTTCCGTGAGAAGGGGTTACACTACCAGTAGCTGTCCATTTTGTCGTTGAACCGGTAGGTGCGTTGTGTAGGTTAAAGGTAGAATTGGAGGCACAAACAAGGGAGGGGCCGGTAATGTATAGATGAACATCTTCTACAGCATCATATGCATTTACCCTGCCGTAACCAAAAGTATTATCAAAATCGGTAGCTCCCATATCCGTTGCTGTTTGTTGAAGTGTTGTACGCACCTCCGCTTCTGTTAAAATTGGATTGACTGATAACATCAATGCTGCAACTCCTGAAACTTGCGGACATGCAGCCGAAGTACCCCCAAAATCATTTATATAGTTACCGGTCTCAAACCCGGCGGTACCCATCCTGTCAATTGTCCTTACATCGCCAGTTCCAAGTGCGCCTGAAGGAGCCACTAAATCCATTTCCGGTCCGCGGGAACTGTAATTCCAAATATTCCCGTTTCTATCAATAGCGCCGACCGTAATAACCCCTGCAACATTTGCCGGGAATGTAATACCTGTAAAATATTCATTTTCATTACCTGATGCAAAAACCACAATCGAGCCAAGCCCATTTCGCCCTTGTGTACGGGCCCTGCCTATGGCAGCAATAATATTATCTGCATCAATCAAATTTAGAGAATCAGGATTGGTCCTATAGCCCCATGAGTTACTTAAAACATCGGCCTGCCCCTGGTTCCATGCCGAATCAATTGCTGAAGCAATATCATTTGCATCTTCAGCAAAATCAACATAATAATATGTTAGCCCATTTATTGTAGTATCATTAATAAACCAGTCATTAAAAATATTCACAGGCACTATTTGAACATTTGGTGCGACACCTCTGATACCTATAGTATTATGGCTCGCTGCAATTATCCCTGCACAACACTCACCATGTCCGAAATGATAATTATATTGAGAAGGCGGATCATTTGCATTAGGCGCCCCATGTGTATAAGGATTATTTACGGAAGCCTGAGGGGTGAAACCCTGCAATACCCTTCCCGTTAATTCTTCATGGGTTTCCACGCCATCATCAATTACAGCCACCCTAATAGTAGAACTTCCTGTTGTAATATTCCATGCTTCAGGGGCATTGATGTCAATCCCGGCCGTACCGCCAAACTGGCCTGTATTATTCAGGTAGTATTGCTCACTATACAGAGGGTCTGTTGTTTTTTCAATTGGCGCTATAAAATTGGGATGGCAATAGTTTACCAAACCGCTTTCATATATACGGTTTGAAAACTCAAGTAGTTTGTTCCAATAAGGGGTTTCCAAAACAAAAGTATTATACTCCGTTTTTTGTTCAACTTTAGCCTTATTGTCAATGAATTTAAGGATCTTTTCTATCGGTACACCCGGTTTGGGCTGTAAGAGGATTTCGCCGGTAAGATAAAAGGGAAGGTTGCCAAATTTATATGCAGGCATGGCATTATTAAGTTCGGTGTAAACTTTAAGTTTTTCAGGTGTTAATGTAGTACCCCCCCTGCAATTATTATGCCTAGATCATTCTTTAAAAAGGTTACAGATTGTATCCCCTGTCTTTTTTGAAGCTCCTTTTGTGCATCCTGGAGTTTTTCTGTTCCGGAGAATTTTACAATGAAAACTGCCGGGTTTTCTTTTAAATAATGCTTTTTACCTGCTGACCAGTAATAATTGCTTTGTGTAAAAGCAAAAATACTTATTGCCAAAAGGAATGTTGTTATAATTGTCTTTTTCATTTTCTTAATTGTTTAATGATATTCAATAACATTTGTAATTATATACCTATTTACAGAAGGTCCAATAATATCAAAATTACATATTCCATGAAATGATGTATCCACAAAAATCTGACTATTACGCTCTTCATCTGTAAGCTCTCTATATTCAAAATGTAACCAGGTTCCAACAGAATCAATTGCCTCTGTATTAAGATTAGGAATTCGGGAAAAACAGGGAACTAAAATAGCATTTTTGTAATTTACACGGGGACATGAGGTCCCGATTTGCTTAAAAGTACCTTGTTTCCCTATCCCTTTTGGATTTTCTACTTCGATCATCAATCCAGACCCATAACAACGAAATAAAACCTGGATTATTCTTCCTTTGGCCTGATTGGCGGGCAACACTTCTTCTTCTGTCTTTTCACAGCTAAAAGCCGTGAGAACAATTATTGCACATACGATTAGTAGTTTTAGTATTTTTTTCATAATATAAAATTTAAGTTTGTAAAAAAGTGAAATAATATCTTTCCCTGCACCAGGCTTATCTCCTGTGCAGGGCAAAATAAATGAAGTCTCGCGGCTTGTGAATAGAAAAATGCATAAAATATATATTTTTGATACTTACTATTTCAATTCCGGGTTACAGATAAAACTATGGCTTTACGGTTTGAATAACCTCAAAAACCCTGCCAGCCATTCATAAAAAAGAATATTATCAGTAGCAAAATTGTATCTTTCTTATATAGCTTAATGCCATAAAGGATGAATTGGTTACCCCTTTTTTATAATTATTTTTCAACAATCAGATTATTTATATTTGTTATAAATATTAATTACTGCTAATCAGGGATATAGTAGAAGTGATGAAATAGTCAGGTATTTGATTTGTTCTTATGTGCTAACTCCTTAAATCTTTTCAGGTCAGGGTTATCGGGTTCCAACATTTCATAGGTCCTTAAATATTTATCCAGATAAGGGCCGTTTGGGGATTGGATCTCTTTGTTGACTACCGAGAACATCAATATGCCCATAAAAGCTTTGGTATGGGCAATTATACAAAGGGGAGCTCTCCAGTTCCACCAGGACAAAATCTGTGGTATGCCAGGCTGCCCTGAAATTATCTTTGTTATAAGTAAAATAACTTGCCACCTGGCTTCCTCCGCAGGTGGTTTTCTTATACCTGAACAGGAAGGCCCAGTTCTCGGCATCCTGTTTCTCATAAGGTTGTAAAACACCGTCATCATAATCAGGACTAGATGTATTCCCTCCTGCGATGTCAACACAATGAAATGCCGTTAAAAAATACGCCTTGAAATCCTGAGCTGTATTATTTATTAAAGATCCTGAACAGAAAGAATTTCCAACTCCAATAATTACCTTGGCAATAGCATCCGATTCATTGCCCTAGGCAGGGTAGCAGGCCACATCCTTTTCACAACTTCCAGAACCATCTTTACTCCCGGTTTCAAATAAGCCTGCATAAACATCTTTATAGGCATGGATTATTCCTGATATTCTTAATTTTGAACTTTCTTTTATATCTGATGGTTCAAATAAATAAAGAACCACACTTTCCCCTTTAACAAGGTCGGTAAGAAAAAGTCCATTTTTCAGGTTCTGCATTGACGTTACCGGCCCATAAACCATACTGCCGTCGTTACTGTATATATATAATTCGTTACCTTTGGGCAGATACAGTTCATTAAAAATAAAATTAATTGAATAAGCCGCCGGCGATGTAACTTTCATCAGCCATACCCTGCCGCTGTCAACCTCCGTCCATTTACCATCGGTAAGGGAATAGTTTACATCGAACCTTTTACCAAAACGATAGGGTATATCCATGCCTTTTACTGCCTCGTCTTCTTCAAGAAGGCTGTTAATATCAAAACCGGGCATTATAATTTCGGGGGCTGTAGTGCGAAGTTTGTCGAACTGGGGATAAAAATCAAAGACTTTTGATTTCTCAGAATAAATATTAGAGTTAACCTGTGCTGTTACATTAATAGTTAAAAGCAGATAGATAGATAGATAGATAGATAGATGATAATTTTTTTCATAACAGTTGTTTTATAGGGTTTATTTTATTTCGAAGTTTATTTTAAAATTAAGTATATCTGTACATATTAATTCTTCAGCTTTTTCTGGAAAATTCAATGAAAAATCCCTTAGACAAAAATTATGTTCGAAACTTATATAGTAAGTTCCTTTAGGCAGGGGTTTGTTCTTAGAACCATGGGCATATAAATTACATATATGCCAATAGTCCCTGTTTTCTGTCCAGGAAACATCCAGTACATAATTTTCACCTTTATTCATTTTAAAACATTTCATCAAATCATAATCAGCACCACGAAAATAGAAAGGACGGCCAATAGTATCTCCTTGTGGATTCATCACATAAAAACGGTCCGGAATAAAACCATAACCAAAACCAACAGGCATATACATAGTTTTATAAGATTTAATATTGTTTTTAATAACGAGGTGAAATCTAAAGTTCTCACCCTCGCTAAAAATGGTAGCAGGCTCGCCCTGCTCATTTAGCAGGCAAAACTCTATGCCTATACCATTATTCCCAACTGATATTACTTTCTGTTCCCCGTCAATTGCCAGTTCTGTTACGGGATTAATAGATTCTTTCTGGCAACCCGTTATTATTAGCGTAAACACGGCAAGAAACAAATAAAATATTTGAATTATTTTTTTCATAATATAAAATATAAGTTTGTAAAAAGTAGAATTTTATTGTAGGCCTGCACTATGGTAAAACATGTGCAAGGTTTAATAAATAAAGTCACTTGGCATGTGAATAGAAAAATATTTTAAATTCATAATGCTAACAATTGATTACTAACTGGTTTTATAGCAATAATCACACCAAAATAGGCAAAATTTCCTACTATTTTTATGTTTAACAACATATGGCTTGAAAACAGGGAACAATTAATTGTTAATCCACAAAGGCAAAGGAAAGGAAGGAAGTCGGGAGAAGACAGTTATCAGGTTGTGTCAGTTACGGGTTACGGGTTGCCTGAATAAGGTTGACCGGTTAATAATTAGATTTCTGGATTATTTGGTATAAGCAAACTTATAATCACCAGAACCAATTTCAAATATGTGGTATCCGTTTTCGTATTTTATAAAACTTACGCCTTCTGTGTCTTTAGCCAATGAATTATGCTCATAAATTCTCGTTTTTTCAGTGGCGGGAACATATACCAGTGCTTTCGTATTAAATGGGACTAAAACTTTTAATTCAAATGAATTATCTGTAAGTTTCCAACCGGCAGATATCATTCCTCTTAAAGATTCAACAGAGGCATTTGCATAGGAAAGCCC
>JAOZKQ010000128.1 GCA_029935275.1 Bacteroidales bacterium
CCCAGCAGTATGCATTGTCTGTAGTACTAAGGGCTGCCCAATCGGTATCGCCTGTGACCTTAGTAATGGCAGTGCCATCCGGAAAGTGAGTCACTTTCAGGTTTTCTGCCATCCAAATCTGCTCACCAATTTTTACTGTTTGATAAACGTTACCATCAATATCAGTCACCGTTCCGGTTTCATTTCCTGCTTCAACTGTAGCATTAACTAAAAGAGGAGAATAATCCAGATGAGTTGTTCCATCAGGCTCGAAACTGGTTACTGTAAGTGTCTGTGTTCCTACTGTTGGACCTAAAGTCCAGGTTGCTGAGACAAATCCATCGGCGTCAGTTAAGCCAGATACCGGTGATACAGAACCTTCTGTCACATCAAAATACACGGTTTGCCCCTCAATACGATTACTATAACCAGTACATCTAATCAATATGGGATATAATAAAGGCGAATTGGCTTTGCCGGTTTGATCTCCACCTCCCTGAATTGATATACGCTGGGCCACTAAACCTGTGCCAGTAGCATTAATAACTATTGGGGAACCGGTTAAAGGGCTTGTTCCATCAGCTTTAAAAGCTGTTACGCTTAGTGTTTGAGTTCCTTCAGTAGGGCCCAATGTCCATTTGGTAGTGGCATGACCTTCAGCGTTAGTTCCAATTGCATTCTGAAGAACACTGCCTTCCGTAAGGCTTAAGTTTACCTGGGCACCTGGGAAAGGATCACCATTGGCATCCTTAACTATAAAAATAATATCTTCAGCCAGGGTAGTTTGAACCATTCCAGATTGATCCCCGCCTGAAATCAACTCAATACTGGCGGCTTCTTTTACTAAAGCAGTAGCATTAACCGTTATTGGCGATCCTGTCAATGCTGTTGTTCCATCAGCCTTAAAGGCTGTAACAGTAAGGGCTTGCGTTCCTACAGTTGAACCCAGCGTCCATGATACAGAGGCATTTCCATTGGCATCTGTTATTTCTGATGCTGATGATACAGAGCCTTCTGTTACTGCAAAATTAACTGCTGCTCCCGCAAAAGCATCACCGTTCTGGTCTTTCACTAAAATTTTTATTGAATTTGCCAAAACAGTTCCAGCATCAGCGGTCTGGTCTTCACCGTCAACCAATTCGATACTGGTGGCTTTTTTTTGAGTTGCAGTAGCAGTAAAAGTTATTGGCGATCCTGTTAATTTGGTTGTCCCATCAGCTTTAAAGGCTGTAACAATAAGGGTTTGTGTCCCTTCAGTAGAACCCAGTGTCCAGCTTGTTTTTGCTTTCCCACTGGCATCTGTTTTTGCAGTTGCTGGAGATACAGAACCTTCGGTAACTGCAAAACTAACTGTAGTTCCCGAAAATACCTTACCATCCTTATCTTTTACAACAACTTCGATTGGATTTGTTAATACTTGCCCAACTTCTGCAGACTGAGAATTGCCTGAAGCAGATTGAATGCTTGAAGCTTCAGGATCCGGCACCGGAGGATCCTTTTTTTCGCAGGACGAAATAGATATGCTTATACCTATTAATAATAAAACACCAAATGCAAACAGACCGTTTTTTCTTTTCATAATTTATTTAGATTTAATTAATAAATGGACTCAGCTTAATTTTAACTAATATATTTTTTTGTCAGTTTTTATTTTTTATGGTATCTGGTCAGAGCATACAATTATTCATATAAGTTGCAATGAACATTTAACTTAATACCCTTAAATGAAAAAGGTAAACAGTTGTTTGGAGAAAATTAGAGAATTGCTGGAAAATAACACCTAAAGTTATGGATAATGAAAAAAGTAAAATTCTCCCTAAGCATCCCCTACCAACAATTATCGGGTAATGGGAGTCTGAAGGAAGCCGCCTTCCTGATACAAAACTGTAAATAAAAATGACTACTTTTGGAAATATAAACCACATGGTCTGATTAATAGGGACCTGCTAAACCAACATTATTTAACAGATACAAATATTTGAAACCAGATATGCTTAGAATTATACTTCTGTTTATAATTCCATTATATTCATCAACAGTATTATCTGCAAGCATGCAGGGATCAGATCCTGAGTCACTAAAAGAGATTGCTGACACCCATTTCAGTGAACGCAGATATGACAGTGCGGTTGTTTTTTACAGTAAAGCTGCCACTGCATTTTACGAATCATCCGATATTCGTCAATATCTTTATTGTAAGAACCAGGAAGCATTCTCCCTGGGTATTCAATACCATAACCAGGAAGCATTGGCGATTTGTGAAAAGATTATAAATGAATATCCTGACTCACTGCGAGCTAGCAAGTATGATGTTTATTTTTTCTGGAAATTGGCACTCTATAATTACCGTTTGGGAAATTATAAAAAGGCTTTAAATTACGGAGAACATACAAAGGAGATTGCTGAATCATATTCAATTTTTCAGGATTATATGAAAAATAATATTTTGGATATTCTGACAACGTCAGCGCGCTATGTTGGATTATATGACCTTGGATTAAGTTATGCTTTTGAAAAATTAAAATATAACCAATCTCAGAATGATTTTCTAAACCTTTCCCATACATACAATAGTATGGCGTTAATTTACAAAAGGTTTCATGATCTGAAAAGAGCCCTTGAATATTTTAAAAAAAGCATGGAATTAAGAAAAAAATATGCCCCTCAATGGACACCATATGTATCGGTTAATATTGGAGAAATGTACCTTGAATATGGGAATGCAGATTCAGCCTTTATATGGTTTCAAAATACATTAGAGATTTTAAATGAACAGGGTGTTCAGGAAAATTTACTGTATAGTGCCCTGTATAGCAGTATTGCGGTAGTCATGGCAAAACAGGATGATTTTGAGCCGGCCATCAGGTATATTGATAAATGTCTTGAAATAAGATCACGGTATTTTAAGACCGATGACATTCAATACGCTAAATTTTTACAAATTAAGGCTGAGATTCTCATTCGTTTCGGAGAATTGTCAGATGCTAAAGTCATCCTTGAACAATTGAAGGAAAGCTACCTTGATAACAGTAATTCTCCTCAAATAATATCCCGGTATCATAAAATCATGGCCTCGTTTCTTAAGGCTGAAAATAAAATACCGGAAGCAATCAAAGAGTATCAAAAATCTATTATCATACTTAGCAGGGATTTTAATGACATGGATATTAATCATTTACCTGATCAAAATGATTTTTTTTATGGTAAGGATAAACTTCTTTACATAATTATTCAGAAAACGATATTGATCAATGATTTGTATATGGAAACCGGTGATTCTCAATATCTCAGATCAGTAACAGATCATTATAATTTCTCTTTAAGACTGATTAACATGATGATAGATGACCAGAGTGGTATGCTTTCTGTTTCGGGTCTTTTTAAGGATTATAACCATTTATACGAAACAGCTATAAAGGCTGCGGTATCATTAAATGAGTTATATCCTGATGAAAAAAATTACCGGAACATAAGCAGTTATATGGAGGCCAGCAGGATAAACCATACAAAAGTTCTGTACCGCTTAAACCAGGTGATTAATTATGGGGGTATCCCCGATTCCATTGTACACAGAAAAGCTGAACTGGAAAGTATGATTGCATCCAGCAGAATAGATTCCATAGACGAATCTGGCAATCTTTCTGAAAAGTTCAGGATGGAACAGGAACTGGACAAAATTCAATTTCTTCTAAAAAATAAAAATAGAAACATTGACCTGATTCATACTATCGATTTTGATTTATTGAGGCAAAGTCAGAGAAAGCTGAACAGGAAGAAAATAATCCTTCAGTATTATTTTGGAGAAGAAAAGTTATACCTGCTTGCTACAACGAGACTGTCAAATAAGTTTTTAAGTTTATCCTGGACGCAAAAGGAAAAACAGGATCTTGATAATTTTATAAGGCAACTAAAGGTACCCGATTATAATAGCGGGATGGTTGAGCTAAATAACAGGGTATATCACTCGCTGGGTTTGGATTCAGTCCTGACTGCTGATATTCGCGAAATTGTTGTGATACCTGACAGGGAATTATATTTTATTCCGTTTGATGCTCTCAAGGATGACGGGAATAATTTCATTATATCAAAATATACCATTTATACTGAAAACAGTCTCTTTTTTATGAATGCTAACGAGAATAGAGCTGATAAAAGTATTTCTTTGCTTGGACTGGCACCTTTTGCTGAAGATGGAACAGAATCAGTTACACCAGATGCGGTGAGAGGGTATAACAGTAATGACTTTTATCCATTACCTGGAACTAAAAATGAAGTTGAGAAAATCCAAAAGTTAATGGGAGGTATAATCAGAACCGGTAGCTCAGCTACAGAAGAATTTTTCAGGGAAAATGCAAAAGATTCTGAGATTATACATCTCTCCAGTCATTCATATCTGGACGATACAGATCCACTTTTCAATAGCATTATTTTTGCACCCGGACCAGATAAAGACGATGGCTATCTGCATACTCATGAGATTTATGGTTTAAACCTGGCAGCTGATCTGGTAACACTCAGTGCCTGTAATACCGGGGTTGGAAGTTATCTTGACGGTGAAGGGATGATTAGCCTGGCAACAGGATTCCGGTCGGCCGGGGTAAAGAGTATTGTTATGAGCCTCTGGAACCTGCCTGACGATGCAACTTCTGAAGTTATGATGAAATTCTACTACTATTTAAAGGCCGGAAGAAAGAAAGCTGATGCCCTGAGGTTGGCTAAACTGGACTATTTGAAAAGTGCTGATCAAAATGCATCTTCTCCTTATTTCTGGGCTGCGTCAGTACTTATAGGCACTAATTCACCGATAGCATTGAAAAACAAATACTTCCTTGTATTTACTATCCTTTTCGCTTTTTCATTTCTAATGATATTTATTTACTGGTACAAGAAAAGGAGAAGCCAAAAAGTAATCAGGGACCAAATTAATTAAGTTTTTTCAATATCTTTTTCGAGTTTTTGCTATATACATCATTTCCCCTTGCCAGTTTGTCCAGATATTTAGCAGCTGTTTCAAGATTATCTGTATGGATGTAAGCTAGCGACAAATACCAATTTGCAGGCCGGGTAAATTTGTTTGGATTTTCACTTGTAACTCTTTTTAGATATTCAATAGCATTCTCAAAATCCGCTAATTCCATATAAATGATAGCTGTATAAAAAAGAGCTGCTTCATCACCTGGCTTATCATCAATTAAAGCTTTAAATCCGGTAAGGGCAGCCTGGAAGTTTCCCGTTTCATAAAGGTAATAAGGATTGTCGGTATTTTTATCCGAACGGGAAAGAGGGATGCTGATGTTGGGATAAGCATGGTAATATTTTTCATAAATTTTAATTGGATCTTGTTTCACACTGTTGAGGAAAAAAGTCGAAAAAACACCAATTACAAGGACAGCAGCAATTCCGGAAATATATTTTATCCTTCTGGTTTTCACCATTCGTTTTAGCCGCTGATCTTCCTTCTTTAGTTTTAATTTCAATTCTGCATTAAAGCCAGCCTTGATTCCCCTGATAATGAGCTGTTTTTTTTCTGTTATTTTTTTCAGGTCCGGATCAGAATTCAATTCATCTTCAAATGCTTCCCTCTCATTATCTTTCATGTTTTTTAAAAGATATTGCTCTATTCTATCGTTTTGTTCTTTATTTGTCATCTGTACGTGTTAATATTCTGATATTTCTTTTTCCAGTGAACCTTCCAGGTATTTAATACACCGGAGTTTTTGAGATTTTACAGTATCGGCATTTTTGTATTTCATTAGCTCAGCTATTTGAGCCATGCTTAAATTCTCATAATAGTAATATTTCAGAATAGATTTGCATGGTTCCTTCATATCAACTGTCAATTCTGCAACCTTGTCGATCAGTTTGTTATTATAATCAAATAATTCCTCGTAGTCATATAAATCCTGAGCATCATTTCCCACAGTTATTTCTTCAAAAGCGATTTCACTTCTTTGTAGGCTGTACTTTTTAAGTAAAATATTTTTTCCCACTGAAAACAAATAGGTTTTCAAACCCGAATCCAATTGTTTCAACTTGCCGGATTTCGCATTATTCATAAGAACTATCACTGCATCCTGAAAACAATCTGAAGCAGTTTGTTGATCACAGGAATAATACTTCGCTGTCCATGAGTTAAAACTATCCCTGTATTTCCGGTATATCTCAATAAAAAACTCTTCCCGGGCTTCCCGTAAATTTTCCAGAATGTTTTTGTCCTTATTCAATATGCTATCCTTAATACCTTAATTAAAAAAAAAGTAAACACTAAGATAATAATAATAATGTAAATAAA
>JAOZKQ010000587.1 GCA_029935275.1 Bacteroidales bacterium
TACATGTGATTACATGGGGAGAAATACAAAAAGTATTATTTGATAAAACGAAATAAAGTCTCTTTCTAGTATTTTATATCACTGTTATCCGACTAAAATCAAAATCCTTTCATTTATTAATCTAACCGTCTGATTATCAAATATAGTATTTTTATTTTCAAAACAGCCCCCCTCTTAAAAACTTAGTATTAGTTGTGCCTCAGGGGGAGTATTAAAAGCAATCAGGTACATGTAACCACTCCCAACCGGTACGTAAGTGATATCTATTGCCCAAACCTGATTGGCGTGGGTAATTTTTAAATTACGCAATAAGTATGGAAATATGGTATGGCCTTCGCCCTTATGTGTCTTGCTCGTATTAGGGCGCGGACCAAGGGCATGTAGATCCATCACCGATACAAGCGTCTTATGCTCTTAGGATTGACCTGATGCCCAAGTTCCCGTAAGTATCCTGTCATTCGTAGCACACCGTAAAATGGTGTTTCCATATATTGATTATCTATCAGCTTCATAAGTTCCATGTTATCGGAACGCTCTTGTTGGGGAACATAGGAGAAGCTACTGCGGCAAACCTCCAAAAGTTCACATTGACGCTTTATACCTAATTTTTCGTCTTTATTCACTTTTTGAAGTCTTAATGGCCTGGCTATTTCCCAAATACTTTTTTTAAGAAATATACTTCCATTTGTAGTTGTCCAACTTTCTTAAAAAGTTCTGTTTTTTCTTTTTCATCGTCATTTTTTTCTATGCCCTTTTCAAAAACATTCGATGCCCCTAATAAAAACTGACTCTTCCAGGTAGAAACTTGTGTGGGATGAAGTCCATACTTCTTCCCCAGTTTCTGTATCGTAGCCCTCTCATGAATGGCCTCTAATACAACTTTTGTCTTAAATCCTGATATGTACTTTTTTCTTTTTTCATTTCAACAAGTTTAATAAAAATTATCATTTAACTTGTTGTCTAATTTTTGGGGTATATTATAATTATATTAGTGATTACAGTTCACTACTACAGAACACAATGAATACATTAAATACTTTTCCTCCTTCCAAATGGTAAGTAAAATGCTCATTGTACTTATCGTTGTGGTCGCTCAAATGAAGGAAATTAATCCAATTGCTAATTTTATTCTTTTATATCCAAATAGACAGCAATAAATATATAAATACAGGCAATATAATTTTATCTATTTTTGTATATCAAAAAAACTATATCTTTATTCATTTTAATGTTAATTTATTAATCTATAATGAACCTAAAAACTTCTTTCCTTGTTCTCACATTTATCCTAAGCCATAATCTATCCGCTCAATACACAGAAGTTCCGGCAAAAATTAAAGGATTGAAGAAACACAAGGTTGACTTAAACGGAAACTGGAAATTCAGTGCTGCCCCAACAGGAAACTACTGGAAACTAAAAGAAGCCACACAAAACTGGAAACCCATAAAGGTACCCGGGGAATGGGTCATGCAGGGCTTTACTGTTGAACCGGCAACACGGGCAGCCTACTTCAGAACATTTACAATTCCATCTTCATGGGAAAAAGGCTACCAGATATTTTTACGTTGTGATGCTGTTTTCAGCGATGCCATTATCTGGGTAAATGGTAAAAAAGCAGGATCCCATCTTGGGGGAATGACTGCTTTTGAATTTGATGTCAGCAAATTGCTAAAACCGGGTAAAGAAAACACCATTGTCATGGGTGTAATGAGTGAATCCATTGCAGATACCCTGATGTCCGGAAGCCAGTATGCAGCACATGCCCTTGGAGGAATTCTTCGTAAAATTTATCTCTATGCTGTCCCTGAAA
>JAOZKQ010000588.1 GCA_029935275.1 Bacteroidales bacterium
TTCTGAAAAACTCACCTGGAAAAGTCCGGATGGAATTGAAGTATCCCCTATTTATACATCAGAAGATCTTGATAATCTCCAGTACCTTGACAACCAACCAGGCACAGCTCCTTTTAACAGAGGAGTAAAAATCAATAATAATAATTGGCTTATCCATCAATGTTTTAAGCTTGAAAAGCTAAAAGAGACAAATCATGAGATTAGAACAGCCATTAAAGCAGGAGTAAAGGAAATTGAAATTAATACTGAGAAAGCTATCTCTATACAGGAAATTGAAGAACTGTTGGCCAAAATAAATCCTGAGGAAATCCAAATATGTTTCAACACAGGAAATAATCCGGTAGAATTAATAAAAATCCTTGTTGGTTACTTTAAAGAAAAGGATTATAAACTGGCTAACATCAGTGGTTCAATTGAATATGACCCTTTTGGACAAGCCCTTCTAAATCAAAACTCTCCTGGAAAGGATCTGATAAAAGAAATAGCCGGTACTGAACAGTTATTATTAGGCGAAGTCAAGGATCTTCCTTTATACAGGGTTCTCAATGTTTCCGGGCATCTTACATCCAATGCCGGAGCATCCATTCCACAGGAATTGGGTATAGCTTTGGCCATGGGATCGGAATACTTTGCAATTGCAGATGACTCAGGTATCCCGGCTTCGGTTATTTCAAAACATATGCAAATGATACTGGGCATTGGTTCAAATTACTTCATGGAAATTTCAAAAATAAGAGCAGCCCGTTTACTCTGGTCAACAATGTTAAATACTTATGATAAAACTTCTTTTAATAAAGAGAATATCTACATACGTTCAGTTCCAACCTTATGGAATAAAACAAAGATGGATCCATATGTAAATATGCTCAGATACACCACAGAAGCTTTATCCGCAGCTTTGGGAGGAGCAAATTCTATTGGCACTTTCCCATTTAATATGCTCACTAAAAAACCAGGTAATTTTTCATATAGGATTGCCAGGAATACTCAGGTTATTCTAAAGAATGAAGCATACATTGATAAAATTATTGACCCTGCAGCAGGATCTTACTATATTGAAAATATGACTGATGCTATTGCCAAACAAGCATGGGAATTCTTTAAGGAAATAGAAAAACGGGGAGGATTTTTGAAATCTCTGAAAGAAAAATTCATTCAGGAAGAATTATTAAAAACACAAAGCAAACGAAAAATAAATATTGCCAACCGAAAAGAAATTTTGGTTGGGACCAATCATTATCCGGACTATTTGGAGCAATACCCACAGGACAACTTATCAAGGGTATTCAATGAGTCATACTGGTTAAATCAAAGGGGCGCAGAAGCATTTGAGAATTTAAGAAAAGTTACAAAAAAAAATAAAAAACAAAGGCCCACAGCTGTTTTATTCCCTTTCGGTAATACGGCAATACGCACAACAAGAACTATTTTCTCTTCTAATTTTTTTGGTTGCGGAGGCTTTTTAATTAAGGACCTTACAGGTATGTCATCGATAGAAAAAGGCATTCAACAATGTGAACTTGAGAAACCGGATGTCATTGTTTTTTGCAGTGCAGACAAAGATTATGCCGATAAATTACCTTCAATAATCAAACAGCTTAAAAATACTCCAATACTCGTAGTAGCAGGTTATCCTAAAGACCAAATAACCAGCTTTGAAAAGCAAGGGATTAATTATTTTATCCATCTAAAATCTAATGTTCTGGAAACATTAACCTCGATTCAGAAAGAACTGGGGGTTTTTGAATAAAACAATATTGAATTTAATTATGATCTTATGAGACCAGATTTCACACATATAAATTTTAGAA
>JAOZKQ010000589.1 GCA_029935275.1 Bacteroidales bacterium
TTATGGCTTGCTTTGATGACATTTATGATAAGCAGGGGCCTGTTAATGTTTCTGCGCATAAAAAAAGATATCTATTCTCAAATTACAGAATAAGCTTTCATTAGCAAAAAACATTGCACTATAAAACTTATCTTTGCACTATTCATTTATTACAAGAAACCATGAGGGTAGAAAAAGATATTACAATTGAAGAGCTGGTAGAAACGGTACCCGGATCAGTAAAATATTTAATGAACGAAGGAATAAAGTGCATTGCCTGTGGAGAGCCCATATGGGGAACTTTAGAAGAAGCCGCGCTTGAAAAAGGATTTAACGAAAAAGACATTCAGGTTTTTGTTAAAGAGCTAAGTAAAATTGCCTTTGAGGAATCTCAGAAACCAATGAAAGAGACAGAAAATAAAATAGATATTAAAAATATGGATCCGGAATAAGCAACAGGAATTAATTCAGGTAAATTATTCTATATCATCAATAAACAGCTTCTTATTAAGAGCTGGTATCAATGCTTTTTCTTTAGCAAAATCATATAATCGCCTGATAGCAATTTTACCTTCTTTTCCAAGATCAAGAGAAAAATTATTCACATACAATTTTATATGTTTTAACATTACCTTCTCATCCATTTCCTGTGCAAATTGCTTCACATAAGGCATTACTTTTGCCGGATGCTTAAAAGCAAATTCAATACTTCTACGCAAGACTCTGTTTATTTTTAAAATATCATTTTTAGCCAGACTCCTTTTTACAACAATTCCACCTAAAGGAATAGGCTGACCTGAAAGGTCCTGCCAGAATTCTCCAAGATCAAGAATCTTTTTCAAACCTTTCTTCGCATAAGTAAACCGGTTTTCATGAATTACCAAACCAGCATCAACCTTCCCTGATAATACAACCTCTTCTATATCAGAAAATAAATATTCCTTTTTATTTTTAGCACCGGGATAAGCAATTCCAAATAGTAAGTTTGCAGTTGTATATTTCCCGGGAATGGCAATGCTAAGATCATTTATTTCGTTTGGATTTATCTTAAGCTTACTCAATAGTAAAGGTCCGTTATTATTGCCCAAAGCACTGCCTGAATCAAGGATCATATAATCATCTGATAAATAAGCATATGCATGGTAACTCAACTTGGTAACATCCAATTCTTTTTTAAATGCTTTTTTATTTAGTTCCTCAACATCTCCTAGAAAGGGCAAAAAGTCCAGACCCTCGGTATCTACTTTCTGATGAACCATAGCATCAAAAATAAAGGTATCATTAGGACAGGTTGAATAACCTATACTTATCTGCATTTTATTGATCTTTTATAAACCCCAATATTATATTATAACAAACATCTGCAAGCTTAGCAATTGCTTCCGGAACCTTCCATTTCAATTTATTTCTTTCACCAACAACGTTGGATATCGCCCTGATTTCAGCAAAATCAACATTTTTCATTAAACATGTATAAAAAACTGCTGCCCCCTCCATTGATTCAACCTCTGAATGATATTTATCAAAAAGCCGCATCGCTGAAGTTTCACTTCCGGAGGCAATGTTCACTGTTATTCCTTTCACCTGTCTCAATTCAGATAAGGTTTTATTCAAAGAAGGATCCGGTTTACTTGCTAATCTACCATTCCGAAAAGGGAACATGTCCCCCTCCATCAAACCGGCTTCAGATAAGGTTTTTACTGAACCTTCATCCTCAACCCCAATATCTGCGAACACCTCCTCTCTTATAGAAATGACTTCTCCTGGCTTAAGTGAATTAACAAAACTACCTGCAATACCCAGATTTAAAACAAAATCAAAGTCATGCCCG
>JAOZKQ010000590.1 GCA_029935275.1 Bacteroidales bacterium
TTCTTCATCTTCCGGGTCAGAATTTATTTTTTCCAGGATGGCATCAATTTTCTCCAGTTCAAGATCAATGATATCATCCATTATTCTTTGTGCATGACCCACATGCTCTTTATATAAATTAAAATTGAATTTAGCATCCGGTTTAAACGGATTATCAACATAACCATACAAATTAAGTGCAAGTAGGCGGCAACTGTCATAGGGACACAAAGGGATCTCTCCACATGGATTTGTTGAAACCGTCCTGTATCCAAGATCAGCATAACAATCAGGCACAGATTCCTGAATCACGGTATCCCAAAACAAGATTCCCGGTTCTGCTGATTTCCATGCATTATGGACAATCTTATCCCATAAATCCCTTGCTTTTATTTCCTTTTGAACCAATGGTTTATCTGAATCAACCGGATACTTCTGAATATATTTCTTATCGTGAACCACCGCATCCATAAACTCATCATCAATTTTAACAGAAACGTTAGCTCCAGTTACCCTGCCTTGTTCCATCTTGGCATCAATGAATGATTCAGCATCCGGGTGTTTAACCGAAATTGATAGCATTAAGGCACCCCTTCGCCCATCCTGGGCTACCTCCCTGGTTGAATTTGAAAACCGCTCCATAAAAGGAACTACTCCGGTTGAGGTGAGGGCACTGTTCTTTACAGGGCTACCAGCAGGCCTGATGTGCGTTAGATCATGACCTACACCACCTCTTCTTTTCATTAACTGAACCTGTTCCTGGTCTGTTTTCATAATTGCACCATAGGAATCTGAATTCCCATCATTACCTATAACAAAGCAGTTGGACAGAGATGCAATCTGATAACCATTCCCAATACCTGTCATTGGACCCCCCTGAGGTACTATGTATTTAAAGTTTTTAAGAAGGTTGAAAATTTCATTTTCCTTCATAGAATTTTCATATTTCTTCTCAACCCTGGAAATTTCTGATGCTAATCTATGATGCATATCATCAGGAGTAAGCTCGTATAAATTGCCCTGAGAATCCTTAAGGGCATATTTATTCACCCAAACTTTGGCAGCAAGTTCATCTCCCTTGAAATATTTTATGGAAGCCTTAAAAGATTCATCAAACGAAAAAGTATCTCTTTGGCTTTTTCCTTGTTTAATTTTAGCCGTATCATTTTCTAGTTCCAGATTCTTCAAATCGATCATTTTTTGTTGGGCAAGGGAATCATTCATTTGCTATAAAATTTTTTAAAGCATTGTTATCAAAAGCATTCGTAAATTAAGGGTGGAATTTTTTCCGTTGTGCAATGTAAGTATTGATGAAAGTTTTAACAATATTTACCAATCTATACTTATTAACATTTCATCCAAGTTATTAACGAGTCCTTGTATATTGCTGTATATCTGATATATACAACAGCCGCCATGATAAAACTTATTTTTAAACAGAAATAATTGCCATATAAAACTATATCAGGAACTTAGCTTTTTTATGGTTAAAATTCCAACAAAACCGGACATAATTTCATTAATGAAGTCAATGAAAAATATCTCAAAAACAGATATTAAATTCAGTTCCTGAAAGATAATTATGGATCAATTTAAAAAGTTGTGGGATTAAGCTCACTATAAATATTTAGAAATTAAGATGTACCAGATTTATTTAGTATAAATGAATATCATGACAATAAATTTAAGTATAATCAGATTGTTTGACTAAAGACCTGAACAGATCAATTATGCCTGCCTTTTCAACTTAGAAAACAAATTAGCGGCAAGGCTGCGAAATATTTGTAGATAAAACCATCCGTTTTAACAAAAGGTGCAGCGCACC
>JAOZKQ010000591.1 GCA_029935275.1 Bacteroidales bacterium
AATTTGCTTTCATATTAAAATCATAGAAATACAGGGAATTATCTTTTATCAGGGTATCTTTTGCAAAATTTAGAAAAATATCAGCATAAGTCCGCCTGGCAGAAACTAAAAAAGAGCCTGTTTCTTTTTTAATTGGCCCTTCTATCATCAACCTCGATGAGATTAGACCTAAGCCTCCTGATACATTAAAGTACCTATTATTCCCATTTTTCATATGAATATCCAACACCGAAGAGATTCTCCCGCCATATTCAGCAGGAATGCCTCCTTTATATAGCTTAACGTCCTTTATTGCATCGGAGTTAAATACGGAGAAAAATCCAAGAAGATGAGAAGGATTATAAACAGGGGCTTCATCAAGTAATATAAGGTTTTGTCCTGCATCACCTCCCCTTACATAATATCCGCTACTACCTTCCCCTACAGCCTGCACACCGGGAAGTAGCTGAATGGTTTTTAAAACATCCTGTTCTCCAAACAATACAGGTATAGCATGAATCTCCTTAATAGAAAGACGGGTTAAACTCATGTCCGTTGACCGGATATTTGCATCACCCCTATCGCCCAACACAACAACCTCTTCCAAACTTTTTGAAGAAGGAACAAGTTCTATATCTTTTTGGATATCCTTTTTCACATCAATTTCTATTCTATGTGATTTATAACCTAAGTATGAGATTTTAAAATGATACTTACCCGGTAACATGGTAATGGAATAAAAACCATATACGTTGGTGGCAGTTCCTTTTTTTAATTCTTCCACATATATGGTTGCTCCAATTAGCAGCTCTCCATTCTCCGCATCAAGGATATGACCATTAAGGGTAAGCAGATCCTGACTATAAGCCAAAGATACACTCATCCAAACTAAAACAAAGAATAATAATATATGTTTAAGTATTTGCCTCACCTGCCATTTTAAATGAAAAGGTAAAGATAAAAAAACTTGTCAGCTTAACTTTCAGAAAATCTTAAACGGGAAAATTATTGATGTATAATAAATTATGCCTTCAATTTTCACAAGAAAATGATCCGTGAACAGAAATAATTTAAAACTTATTATTTACTTTGATAACTCTTCCAAAAACCAGAACCTATGAATAATACAGTTCCATTATTTAAACTACATCTTTTTATTATAAGCCTGTTAATTTTAATATTTTCCAGTTGTAATCCAAAATCTAAAACACCTGACAGGTATGTTGTAATGCTATCAATGGATGGGTTTCGCTGGGATTATACCGACAAATTTCCAACACCCAACTTTGATAAAATTGAAGCTACAGGCGTAAAAGCAATCTCTTTGCAGCCCAGTTACCCTACCAAGACTTTCCCAAACCATTATACCATGGCCACAGGTTTGTATCCTGATCATAACGGCATAGTTATGAACAACTTTTATGCTCCGGAGCTTGATGCTTTTTACTCCATAAAGGATCGTAAAACAGTTGAAAATCCGGCATTCTATAAGGGAGAACCTATCTGGGTAACTGCTGAAAAACAAGGGATTACTTCAGCATCCTGTTTTTGGGTAGGCTCAGAAGCACCCATTATGGGAATTTCACCAAAGTATTGGAAAAAATACGAGCATAATTTACCATTTGCACAAAGAATAGATACCGTTCTTTACTGGCTCAGGCTAGCTACTAAAGAAAGACCCAGATTAATCACCTGGTACATGCACGAACCAGATAGTAAAGGACATAGGCTTGGACCAAATAATCCGGAACTAGGTAAAACAATCGTTCTCCTTGATAGTTTACTCGGAGTCTTTATGAAAAAGATCAAAGAACTGCCAAATTCA
>JAOZKQ010000010.1 GCA_029935275.1 Bacteroidales bacterium
GAGTAATAAAAAGTGCATCCGGAATACGGTTATAGCTATTCAACAAAAAAGGAATTGAACCATGACCGGCATCAATCATCAATTCATATTCAAGATGGTTCCGGGTCTTTGACTCATGATTAAATCGCATTAAGGAAAATGAGGCATTTTCATATTCATGCTTTCCTGAATGAGAATAAAAAGGATGTACCTGTCCAATAGGTACCGGCCAGGCATTTCCCCTGCCATTAATCCTGAGGAACCAATTATCCATATTCTATTACAATTATTCCACAAGATCCATTTCGTCCAGAAGGTATCCTGCCCCTGCAAATTTATCAATCAAAAAAAGCACGTACCTGATATCCAATGAAATATTTCTACACTGATCAGGGTTAAACATCAGGTCACTCATAACCCCTTCCCAGGCACGGTCAAAATTCACGCCAACCAACTGGCCCTCAGCATTTACGACAGGACTACCCGAGTTCCCTCCTGTAGTATGATTAGTAGCAATAAAACAAACATGCATCTCCCCATTCTCAGCATATTGTCCAAAATCGCCTGACTTATACAGTTCTTTCAATTTATCAGGTACATCATAGTCATATATCTGAGGATTGTCCTTTTCAATAATACCCTTAAGGGTAGTATAATACTTGAAATTTACAGCATCCTTTGGAATGTATCCTTTCACACTCCCATAACTTAGACGAAGTGTGAAGTTCGCATCTGAATAAAATATTTTATCCTTTTGATATTCCATTTGAGCAGCCATATACTTCCTGTTAAGTGACTTTAATTCCAGGGAAAGTCGACTATATTCAGGATATATTTTACCCTTCATCAGGTCATCAGCACTTTCAAAGATTTGAAATACAGGATCATTTTTCAACTTCTTTAGTTTGGATTTTACAGGATTATTCAAAATTTCCAATAAAAAATCTTCATTAAAAAAACTTGTTTTCTTATAAACACTCTCCATATATTTACCATAGTCATCATTAAATTTTGAATGAATATTTATAAAAACAGACGGTTGGAACTCAGCTGGCATGTTTTCCCCACACTTCTTCATTAAAGCAACAAATAATTTTTTGTCGGTTGACAGATTATAATCTTTAAAGAAGCCTTCTGTCAAGCTTATAAGCTGGCTGGCAGCACTGCTAACCTTCTCAGGACTATCCTCATTTTCAACGAGATCAATCAGGTTCGCAAATTTTGAAGAAAATGAAACCAGTTCTGCACCATTCCTGAAAAATACTTCATTGATATAATCTCTAGCCAGGCGATATCTTCCCAAATCATTGTAAACATTTCTGTAATCTGGTAACAGAGTTCCATATTTCTTCTGGCTTGCAGGGTCTGACGCCACCCAAGCCATAAATCCATTTTCAAAAGCTTGTTTCTTTGCAATGGCATCAAGCTTATCCAGCCCATTAATTTCACCAATCCATCGTTTCCAGGAATTACTTACAGAAGCATATTTAGAAGAATACTGAATACGAACTTTAGGATCTGCTGACATATCTGCATTCATTAGCTCAAGCTTCTTATCCCTGATATCAATCAGTTTTGGATAAACCTCTTTTGTTAGCATTTTAATATGGTAGGAGGGCACATATTCATAGGTACTCCCGGGATAACCGAAAACCATAGTAAAATCATCAGGGTGGATACCTTTTAATGATATTGGGAAAAACTTCACAGGCTCATAAGGTACATTGTCCGGAGAGAATTCGGCAGGTTCATTATTCTTATTAGCATAAATACGGAATAATGAAAAATCCCCGGTATGACGAGGCCACATCCAGTTATCCGTATCTCCCCCAAATTTCCCAATAGAGGAAGGTGGGGCACCGACAAACCTGACATCCCTAAACACCTCCTCAACAAACAGAAAATATTGATTTCCAGCAAAAAATGGCTCAATATGTGCACTAAAGTGTGAATTATTTACTGCCTCAGTTATTATTTTTTGATTATTCTCACTTATTCTTTCCTCTCGTTCCTTTTCGCTCATTCCACTATTTATTCCTTCTAAAGATTTACCTGTAACATCCTCCATCCACTTTAAAAAGGTTACTTTCAATCCGGGATTAGGTAATTCCTCCTTGTGGGACATAGCCCAAAATCCATTAGTAAGGTAATCATGCTCCACTGTTGAATGCTTTTGAATGCTTCTGTAGCCACAGTGATGGTTTGTTAATAGCAATCCCTCAGCAGAAATCAATTCGGCAGTGCATCCCCCACCAAATATCATAACTGCATCCTTCATGCTTGCTTTGTTTACACTATAAATATCTTCAGCGCTAAGCTTTAATCCCTTTTCCTGCATTTCCTGAATATTCAGTTTCTCAATCAGCATTGGGATCCACATTCCCTCGTCTCCAAAGACAGGGAAAAATGAAACAAATGCAATAATCCAAATGAATAATAATTTTCTTCTTATCATATTCAATAAGTTTAATTTAAAAATTCTTAATTTCAGCATATAAACTATGTAAAGGTAAACCCATTACATTAAAAAATGAGCCCTCTATCCTATCAACCCCAATGTAACCAATCCATTCCTGAATTCCATAAGCACCAGCTTTATCATAAGGTTGATACTTACTCAGGTAAAACTTTATTTCCTCTTCAGATAAGTTACTAAAGTAAACATCAGTAGTAGAAGAAAACACATGTTCCTTAAGCTGGGATTTTAAGCAAACACCTGTGATTACAGTATGTTTGTTCCCAGACAGGTTACTTAGCATTTCAAAGGCTTCCTCATAATTTTTCGGTTTATTCAAAATTTTATTCTCACATAAAACCACCGTATCTGCAGTAATCAGGATCGTTTCGGGCCTTAGTTGCTCTGAATAATTTTTCGCCTTTTTTCTTGCCAAAAATGAAGGAACATCAAAAAGATCAAGATCAGTGGGATAATCTTCTACTATATCAGGAGGCTGTACTATTTCATAAGGAATATTAAGCCCTTTTATCAGGTCTTGTCTTCTTGGTGAACCGGATGCCAGTAAAATCTTAATTTCCTGTAATTGTGCTAAAGATCTCATTTTCTATTTTGTCTGTCCATAAAGCCCGGTGTCCACATCAAGCTCAATTCAATGCATAAATATATAGCTTGCAATACCAGCATATCCTATACCCGCAAGCATAATTATCTTTGTAAAGTTGCTCAAATCATGGAACCCTTTTGAAGTTTCTGTACGAATAAGCCTAATTGCAAGAATAATCATTGGCAAAATAATTACCAGAGCAATATAAATTAAAGAAATTCCGGTTTTTAAATATAAAAACCCAACAAAAACAAGAGCCAAAATGGTTAAAGATATTAATGTCAGTACCATAATCTTTGCACCCTTTAGGCCCAATACCACCGGAACTGACCTTCTTCCAAAGGCTTTATCACCCTTAAAATCTTCCATATCTTTAATCAATTCACGGATCAATGTAAGAAAGAAAGCAAAAAAAGAGAAGCCTCCAATCCATGCCACAATTGGGAATAAGCTTATCTTATAATCCACTAAAACTGATGTATATTCTTTTAACAGAGGTTGAATTTCAAATGCTGCAACCATAAAAGGCACCATTCCTGTTAAAAAAGCCACCAGCAAATTTCCGATCAGAAATTGCCGTTTATAAGTGGTTGAATAAAACCATAAAAGCCCTGTTACAAAGACAAAGACGAAACCAAAAAATGGTTTGCCAATACTAAAAGAAACATAAAACCCAAAACCTATACCTATGGTATTCAATACTATATGAATAGCCATAACCATGCGACGTGAAAGTGTTTTGCCAACCACTACTCGGCCGGGTCGGTTGATCAGATCAGTTTTTGTATCAAAATAATCATTTATCACATATCCGGCAGCCGTTATTAAGCAGGTCGCAAGTACCAGACACAAAAACTGAAAATCAGTCATTTGCATACTTAGTTCAGGTACTTTTAAAATATCATTTCCGTAGGATACATCTATACTTTTGAGGATTGGATTCAAAATAGCATACCTCATCAGGTACTGTGTAGCAGCAATTATGAGCAAGTTTTTAATCCTTATCAATCGAAAAAAAGGCTTCATCCTGTTATGATGTAATTAATAAATATTACCAACGAAAAGCATCCCCGTCCATCCATTTATTATGTAAACGTAAGACCTGTTCAATGATATCCCGCACACAACCATCTCCGCCATTCAAATTTGAAATGTATTTGGAAATTTGTTTAATCTCTGTAACAGCATCTGCTGGACAAGTTGGAAATCCAACCATTCTCATCACCTCATAATCAGGAAGATCATCTCCCATATAAAGTACATTTTCAGGATCTAAGCCATATTTATAAATAAAATCATTAAAATTATCAATTTTAATAAATGAACCCAAATAAATGTCGGTAACCCCCAGACTTTTAAATCTCATTTTCACAGCTGCAGTATTTCCTCCTGTTATAATAGCAATCGGATATTCTTTTTTAACAGCCAGTTGTATAGCATAACCATCTTTTATATTAACTGTCCGCATAGGTTCCCCTGTTGGGTGAAGTGGCATAGTCTGACTTGACAAAACACCATCAACATCAAAAGCAAAAGCCTTCACTTTCCTTAATTCCTCTTTAAAATTACTCATTCGTTCAATTCAACTAAATTCGCGATATTATTTATTATTTTTTCCGGATGAAATAATATCCTCCGTCATCAATTCATAAATTTTTTTGTATTGAGGCAAGAAAGATAACAAATCTAAATGCCTTTTAATAACCAGCTGATCATTTCTTGCAGCCGGTCCGGTTTGAGCTACATCAGGAGGAAGGTCATTTATTTTATTTGCTGTTTCTTGGATGAGTGGCCGAATAAGGTCAAATGGAAGATCCGCACCCCTCAATATTTCTAAAGATACCGTATATAAATGGTTTACAAAATTACAAGTAAATACAGCTGCAATATGCAATTTTCTGCGTTGATCAGTATTTAAAAAATATATTTCTGATGTAAGAGCCTCTGCAAAATCAAATAATATTTGCTTTGTAATTTCATCACTTGCTTCAATACAAACAGGAATTTGCATAAAATCGACCTCCCGCTCTTTACTGAAAGTCTGAACAGGATAAAGGACACCATAAGTCTCCGATAAACCAGCAAGCATGCCTAAATCCAAACTACCTGATGTATGCACAACAATCCTTCCGGAAAGATTAAATCCATCTATAAACTCACCTAGCGCATCATCGGCTAAAGCAAAAATATAAATATCACCGTCCTTTAAAATCTCCGATTTTAATGTAGTAAAGCTACATCCAAGCAGGTTGCCAAGCCTTCCTGCTGACCTTTCTGTCCGACTGTAAACCTGAACCACATTAAACCCTGCATTTTTAATTGCTGGAGCCAACTGAGATGCCAGATTACCGGCACCTATCATTACAACTTTTGAAATTTTTACTTTCCCCATATCTGGATAGAATACATAGTAAAAATAGTTGATTTTTATGAAATAAACGGAATAAAATCCAGTCTATTCAAAAAAGCCAATATTAAGCTGAGTTCTGTATAAGGAATTCAGGTTATTAATTTTTTGTAAGTAAATATTTAAAAAATAATTATGGATACTGAGCAGCATCCATTTTTTGGACAAGGGAGGAAGTAAACTAATGACCAAACTCGTTTAACTCAATCCTTTCTATTATTAAAACATATGAAGGCATATAATAATAGGAGCTCTGATTCATCTGTGCCATACAATCGTCCTTAACAGAACCCCAAATCAACACATCATCACCAGAATCAAACTCCACAACCTTATCCCATATTAAGTCAGGATCACAAATGGTAAAATTTGCCTGAACGTATTTAGACCTCCATAAAACCTGTTTCGTTGCCTCATCGTACAATATAGTACCCGGTTCTTCTGTAAGTTTGAATTTTTCTGCCCCATCACAGCCACACTTATCCTTTTCACAACTATTATTAAGTGATGCTGAAAAAATAAGAACAACAACCAAGCCAAGGCGTACAAGCTTTTTCATATATCAATTATTAAGTAAATTTAATCTGTTACTTATAAGAATACATTCGTACCTTTTTTGTCTTTCTGAGAAAACAACATAAAATGGCACATTTATAATGTGATTTACTTCAATAATAATGCCACAAATTACAGATCGGTACAAAATAACTTTTTCTTTCAGAATTTTCCTAATATTCTATGTCTAAATTAGCATTCAAAGAAATTCTGCATAGCTGGTTTCTATAAATTCAGTGACATTGTTACAAGTTCAGCAATATCATAAATTTTCACCTGTTCCTCTTCGTTTTTATACTTAAGGCCATCTGTTAACATAACCATACAATAAGGGCAGGCAGTTGCTATCAAATTAGCTCCTGTATCCAGGGCTTCTTCAGTTCTTTCAATAAATATCTCCTTATCCCCCTTTTCAGCTTCTTTGAACATCTGACCTCCGCCAGCACCACAGCATAATGCATAACTTTTATTTCTGGTCATTTCCACCCTATTCTCAATCAAACTATCCAAAACAAATCTTGGGGCTCTATATTCTTCATTCGCTCTACCCAAATAACAAGGATCATGATAAGTTAGTTTTTTTCCTTCAAAAAAAGATTGATTTAAGTTAAGTTTCCCTGAGTTTATCTGTTCCTGCAGAAATTGTGTATGATGTATTACGTCATAATTTCCACCCAAATCAGGATATTCATTTTTAAAGCAATTATAAACATGAGGGTCACAAGTTATAATTCGTTTTACCTCATAAGTATTCATCACTTCAATGTTCATCAAAGCCTGCATTTGAAAAAGCATTTCATTACCGGCACGTCTGACAACATCACCACTTGAAGATTCTTCAGTACCCAAAACAGCAAAATCAACTCTCAGGAAGTCAAGAATTTTAACAAAAGCCCTGGTCACATTTTTATACCTGTCGTCAAATGCCCCAGCGCTACCCACCCAAAATAAATACTCCGGTCTGTGCCCACTTGAATATACATCAGACATAAGAGGAACTTTTACTTTTTTCTTTTGTACTTCCATTCTTCTCTAATTTACATTTTCAGACCCATTAACAAACAAATCATCAGCCCATAGCATTCTATCATCCTGTGAAAACTGCCAGGGGGCTCCATTATTTTCAATATTTGCAAATATGGTATTCAATTCTCCGGGAGCTGCAGATTCCTCCATAACCAGATACCTTCGTAACTGTATGATCAATAATGGCTGATCAATATTTATCGGACATTCACGGGCACAAGCATTGCATAGAGTACAGGCCCACACCTCCTCTTCAGAAATATAATCCCTTAGATAGGATTTATTATCCGAAAAGTCTATCCCGTTTTTTAACATTCCCGGCCCTTTTTCGTTCATTCTGGCCCGCAAGTCCATCATAAGTTTACGTGGCGATAATTTTTTCCCTGTAATATTTGCAGGGCAAACCGAAGTACATCTCCCACACTGAGTGCAGGATAATGAATCAAAATAATTCATCCAGGTTACATCCTGAACATCCAACACTCCAAAGCGCTCAACTTCCTCCGTCCCTGCAGGATCTTCATAGGCTGCATCCGGATCCATCATCATTTTCACCTCTTTTAAAACACTTTCCATCACCGGGATCTTTGCCAGGGGTGAAGTTTTACTTAAAAAAGCACCTGGTATAGATAGAAATACATGAAAATGTTTAGAATATGGAAGATAATTGGCAAAGAAAAAGATAGATAGAATATGGGACCACCAGGAAACTTCATGCATAACATGTAGCTTTCCCACCGGCCAGTTAAAAAACCATCCTGCAAGTACAGAACTTACAGGAAAAGAGCCATAGACAATATGACCAGCCTTACCAGCATACAAAATATAGAATGTATTCATCCCCAATAATGAAATCATTAGAAAAAGAATAAGCCCCAGGGCTATATTTGCATCCACATGAGACCATGGTTTCATTTCTGATCCTTCAAAACGACTGATACGTAAAAAGATCCTCCGAAATAAAAAAGCAGTTACAGCTATAAGGATAATAAGGGCAAATATATCGCCAAAAGAAGTAAGGATATTATAAAAAAAGCCTAAAAAATGGAGGCTTCGATCCAATCCAAAAAGGCCATCAATAACCATTTCAACACTCCCTAAAAGAATAACCAAAAACCCCCAGAATACCAGAGCATGCATTAATCCAATAACAGGTTTTCGGAGGATCTTTGACTGGCCAAATGCCACTTTTAGCATTATCTTTAATCGTTCGCCAATATGATCGACCCGAGCAGGCCGCGTAAATCCAAAATAAGCGATTAGCCTTCTTGTAGTAAAAGCAAAAACACCTAAGGTTATCAATAATGAAATTAAAAATACGATTTGCTTTGTCATAAGGATGTTTATTATCGTATCTCTTTAAAATAAAATATATTTACATTAAATACAGGGATAGCAATAAATGATTCAAAATAGATCAGGAAGCATTCATCTCTTTTACAGCCTGAATAAGTTCCGGTAAAATCTTCATGGCATCTCCCACAATTCCATAATCAGCTGCCTCAAAAACAGGGGCATCTTTATCGGTATTAATAGCTACAATAAATTTTGAGGAACTTACGCCCGCCAGATGTTGAATAGCTCCTGAAATACCCACAGCAATATATAGGTTTGGAGCAATAATTTTCCCGGTTTGTCCGGTATGCTCCTGATGTGGGCGCCAGCCTTCATCAGAAACTGGCCTGGAACAAGCAGTAGCAGCACCAAGAAGATCAGCAAGTTCTTCTATTGGCCCCCAATTATCCGGTGATTTCATCCCTCTTCCTCCAGAGACAACAATATCTGCATCGGTAAGAATCACTTTGCCGGTTTGTTTTTGAACATCTTCCATATGGATTTTAAAATCTCCAGCTTGTACATCAGGTTGGAAAACTTCAATTTCAACACTCCCACGATTTTCTTTAACTTCAATAGAATTTTTCGCAAGCGTCAGCACTTTTTTATCAGTTTTAATAATCTGCCTGGCAAAGCTATTTCCAGAGAAAACCTTTTTTCTCAGAGTAAAAGGATCCACAGATAAGGGCAATCCCGTTGCACCGGAAACCAAACCAGCCTTCAAGCTAACAGAAACCCTGGGTGCAAGAGCCTTTCCTGCATTATCATGTGAAAACAAGATCACTTCAGCCCCCACATTTACAGCAACTACTGAAATAACTTTTGAAAAAACCTGGTTATCCAGTGTTTTGAACAAAACGTCAGGAACAGTGATAATTTTCCTTGCACCATAGTTTCCCAATTTACTTAACTCATCTTCAGAAACCGGACCAAGGGAAAGAACAATAATATTTGTTTCTAATAATTCAGCTAATGCATTGGCATAAGACACCAACTCAAAGGATGACTTTTTAAATTTCCCATCCCAATTCTCCATATAAGCTAAAACTGCCATTTTATTTATTTATAATTAAAAAAACATTTAATTCATTTAACAACTTTTTACAGGACTTTTGCCTCATTCTGAAGTAAATCTATCAATTCTTTTGCATTGTCAACATCAATCATTTTACAAGGAGGTTTTGAACCAGGTAGTTCAAAACCTACAATTTCTGTTAATGCCTCAACATCTGAGGGTGGTACTACATTTAATGGTTTCTTTCTCGCCATCATAATGCCACGCATTGCAGGTATTCTAGGCTCTTTGGCAATCCCCTTATGAACAATTGCCAGCATTGGGATATCCACTAATAAATGCTCGGTACCACCATCAATATCCCTTGATATTCTGACTTTATCCCCTTCCAGCTCAAAACCTGAAACAGACGATATAGAAGGCACACTCAGAAGCTCAGCTAACATTCCGCCCGTTGCCGCTCCATTGTAGTCGCTTGATTCAGTCCCTGCAAATACAATATGGAGTTCCTGTTCGTTCTTCAAATACGCTGCCATCTGATAAGCAGCCACATAACTATCTTCAGGATTCAGGTCAATCCTGACCGCATCATCAGCTCCAATAGCAAGTGCTTTTCGAATAGTAGGCTCTGTATTTTTTCCACCAACTGTAATAACACTAACCTTATCAACAGAGTTCCCACTGTCTTCCTTTAATTCCATTGCCCTGGTCAAAGCCAGTTCATCCCAAGGATTAATTACCCATTGAACTCCGGCAGCATCAAATTTTGTATTGTCCTCAACAAATTTAACTTTAGTTGTAGTGTCAGGAACGTTCCCAAGACATACTATAATTTTCATATGTATAAAATTTTTTAAATTATTGAACAATGAAATGTCAAATAACAAATATATAAAAAATCTAATCTCGATAGATAAAAACTCGTTAATTTTAATAATTCCAATTAAGAAACATCAGTATTATCCAAAAAAAAAGAGCCTCCTTCCGGAAACTCATCTTTTCAAAAAGGATCAATCTATTTTATGCCTGAGCAGTAGGGCCTCCAAAATTCATAGGAATGACAGGTCCTCCACCAGCACCCTGCACATCTTTAATAGGACCATGAATTGCTTCATATTTCTTTACATTATCCTGTAGAGCGAGCAAAAGCCGCTTTGCATGTTCAGGGGTTAATATTATTCTTGATTTAACCTGTGCTTTGGGAACCCCAGGCATAACCCGAACAAAATCAACAACAAATTCAGAACTGGAATGAGTAATTACAGCCAGATTGGAATACACTCCCTGAGCAATTTCCTCGCTCAGTTCAATACTAATCTGGTTTTTATTTACATTCTTTTGATCATCCATGATAGAAAAATTGTATCAAATTAGAACTATAACTATTCTTCCTCCAGAACAATTTCAGAGGCTTCTTCATTATCCTTGTGGAGCGCATCGAATTCTTCTTTTGAACCCACAATATAACTCTCATACTCCCGCAGACCAGTTCCTGCCGGAATCAAATGCCCAACAATAACATTTTCTTTAAGGCCTTGAAGGGTATCAACCTTTCCACGGATAGCCGCTTCGTTCAATACTTTTGTAGTTTCCTGGAAGGAAGCAGCAGACATAAAGCTTTTTGTTTGAAGAGCAGCTTTTGTGATTCCTTGCAGCACCTGAGTAGAAGTTGCCGGAATGGCTTCACTAAATTCAATAAGCTTCATATCCTTCCTTTTCAACATTGAATTTTCATCTCTAAGTTTTCTGGCAGTAAGAATCTGACCCTTCTTAAAATTCAATGAATCCCCAGCATCAACAACTATTTTCTTATCGTAAATCCAGTCATTTTCATCCATGAACTCCCATTTATCCACAATTTGTTTTTCAAGGAACTTTGTATTACCCGGATCAGCTATTTGGACTTTCCGCATCATTTGCCTAACGATAACCTCAAAATGCTTATCATTAATTTTCACACCCTGGAGACGATAGACTTCCTGAACCTCATTTACAATGTACTCCTGAACTTTCACAGGACCTTTAATAGCAAGAATATCTGCAGGGGTAATGGCTCCATCAGACAGAGCGACACCAGCTCTTACGAAATCATTTTCCTGAACCAAAAATTGTCTTGATAAAGGAACAAGATACTTTTTAATTTCTCCTGTTTTTGACTTGATAATAATTTCTCTGTTTCCTCTTTTGATTTTCCCAAAACTAACTTCACCATCAATTTCAGATACAACTGCAGGATTTGAAGGGTTTCTTGCTTCAAATAACTCTGTAACCCGTGGTAAACCACCTGTGATATCGCCAGATTTACCAACAGCTCTGGGGATTTTCACCAAAATATCACCTTGAGCTATTTTAGCACCCTCATTTACAACAAGGTGTGAACCAAATGGCAAGTTATAGGACTTGATTGCCTGATTCTTATTATCCATGATCTTAATAACCGGGTTCTTGGTCTTATCCCTTGTTTCGGAAATTACCTTTTCAACAAATCCTGTCTGTTCATCAGTTTCTTCCCTGTATGTAACTCCATCAACGAGGTCATCAAACTTAGCAGTACCTGAAGGTTCTGAAATGATTAATGCATTATATGGATCCCATTCACAAATCAAATCATTCTTCTTTACAGTTGCTCCATCTTTAAAGAATAATTTTGAGCCGTAAGGAATATTATGAGTACTAAAAACGATTTTCGTTTTCTTATCAACAATCCGCATTTCAGCTAAACGTCCAATAACGATATCCACATCCTGTCCCAGTTCATTTTTCTTACTTACAACACGAAGTTCATCAATTTCAATTATTCCATCATATTTGGTTGTAATATTTGATTCAGCAGCAATGTTACTGGCGGTACCACCCACGTGGAAAGTTCGCAGTGTAAGCTGTGTTCCAGGCTCACCAATTGATTGTGCTGCAATTACACCAACAGCTTCACCTTTCTGAACCATACGTCCGGTTGAAAGATTACGTCCATAACATTTTGCACAAACTCCTTTTTTGGATTCACATGTCAATACCGAACGTATTTCAACTTGCTCAATTGGAGATTCCTCAATTATCTGAGCTTTAATTTCTGTAACTTCCTCACCAAAACCAACAATTAAGTCTCCGGTTAAAGGATGATAGACATCATGAACTGTAGTCCTCCCTAATATTCTTTCATACAAGGTTTCAACAATTTCTTCACCATTTTTAATTACAGATGCAACCAATCCTCTTAGTGTACCACAATCCTCTTGATAAATAATAACATCCTGGGAAACATCAACCAGTCTTCTGGTCAGATAACCTGCATCAGCTGTTTTAAGGGCTGTATCAGCCAAACCTTTACGGGCACCGTGTGTTGAAATAAAATACTCAAGTACTGAAAGACCCTCCTTAAAGTTCGAAAGAATAGGATTTTCAATAATTTCAGATCCTACAGAACCTGATTTTTGAGGTTTCGCCATCAATCCCCTCATACCTGAAAGCTGACGAATCTGTTCCTGTGAACCACGGGCACCAGAATCAAGCATCATATAAACAGGATTGAACCCCTGCTTATCATTGATCAGTTGTTTCATTAATGTTTGAGTAAGCTTGGCATTTGTATGTGTCCAAACATCGATGATCTGATTATATCTTTCATTATTGGTTATAAAACCCATGTTGTAGTTATTAACCACCTCATCAACTTGTTTATAACCTTCGTTTACAAGAGCTTCCTTTTCCTTAGGAATAATGATATCATCAAGATTAAATGACAATCCACCAATAAAAGCCATATGGTAACCCATACCTTTAATATTATCCAGGAAGTTTGTAGCAACACTTGTTCCTGTTTTCTTTAGAATAGTTCCGATAATATCCCTTAAGGACTTTTTGGTCAACACTTCATTTATATAACCAATTTCCGAAGGAACAAATTCATTGAACATTATCCTTCCAACTGTTGTTTCAACAATATGATTTACTTTTTCATCATCTACAACATCATCAACCTTAACTTTTACAATAGCATGAAGATCAACTCTACCCTCATTATAAGCAATATTTGCCTCTTCAGGAGAATAAAAAACAAGTCCCTCTCCCTTTACTTTATGGTCAGCTGTACTTTTCCTGGCTTTGGTAATATAGTAAAGTCCCAAAACCATATCCTGTGAAGGAACAGTAATAGGTGCACCATTAGCCGGGTTTAAAATATTATGAGATGCAAGCATCAGCAATTGAGCTTCGAGAATAGCAGCATTTCCCAGCGGAAGGTGAACAGCCATCTGGTCTCCATCAAAGTCGGCATTAAATGCGGTACAAACCAGTGGGTGCAACTGAATAGCCTTGCCCTCAATCAGTTTAGGCTGAAATGCCTGAATACCAAGCCTATGCAATGTTGGAGCACGGTTTAGAAGAACCGGATGACCTTTCAATATATTTTCAAGAATATCCCAGACTACGGGATCCTTCTGATCGACAATCTTTTTAGCAGATTTAACAGTCTTTACAACTCCTCTCTCAATAAGTTTCCTTATAATGAAAGGTTTATAGAGTTCAGCAGCCATATCTTTTGGCAGACCACATTCATGTAATTTCAGTTCAGGGCCTACTACAATAACAGACCGTGCTGAATAATCAACCCTTTTACCAAGGAGGTTCTGACGAAAGCGACCCTGCTTCCCTTTCAGACTATCACTTAAAGATTTAAGAGGCCGGTTTGCTTCAGTTTTTACAGCATTGGCTTTTCTTGAATTATCAAATAAAGAATCAACTGCCTCCTGGAGCATTCTTTTCTCATTTCTAAGAATTACTTCCGGTGCTTTTATTTCAATCAAGCGCTTTAGTCGGTTATTTCTAATAATTACCCTGCGATAAAGATCATTTAAATCAGATGTAGCAAATCTTCCTCCATCAAGAGGAACAAGTGGCCGTAGTTCAGGAGGAATAACAGGTACTACTTTGATAATCATCCACTCCGGGCGATTAATATTTTTTGAGGACCTGAATGCTTCCACAACCTGAAGTCTTTTTAATGCTTCATTTTTACGCTGTTGAGAAGTTTCATGGTTAGCCTGGTCCCTTAATGAAAAAGATAAGGAATCAAGTTCAACCCTGGCAAGCAATTTAAATAAAGCATTAGCTCCCATGTCAGCAATAAACTTATCAGGATCGGTATCATCAAGATGCTGATTCTCCTTAGGAAGCGAATCTAAAATATCCAGATATTCTTCTTCGGTAAGGAAATCGAGATATTGAACCCCATCAGCCTCCTTAACCCCAGCGTTAATAACCACATATCTTTCATAATAGATAATGGTATCCAACTTTTTTGTTGGCAATCCTAACAAATACCCAATTTTATTAGGTAAAGATTTAAAGTACCAAATATGTGCTACCGGTACAACCAATGAGATATGTCCCATTCTCTCCCTACGTACTTTTTTCTCAGTAACTTCAACTCCACACCGGTCACAGACAATTCCTTTGTATCTTATCCGCTTATATTTCCCACAATGGCATTCATAATCCCTTACAGGACCGAAAATTCTTTCACAGAATAAGCCATCACGTTCAGGTTTATAAGTACGATAATTAATTGTTTCGGGTTTTAGCACTTCTCCGCTGGAACGTTCAAGTATTTCCTCAGGGGAGGCCAAACCTATGGTAATTTTTTTAAAATCGCTTTTTATTCTTGTATCTTTCCTGAAAGCCATATTTAGAATCTTAAATTTTGAATCAATTTGAAAAAAAAAGGATGTCTTATTCTGCCAAACTCAGGCTTAATCCCAGACCTTTGAGTTCGTGAAGCAATACATTTAACGACTCCGGTATTCCGGGTGTCGGCATATTTTCACCTTTTACAATTGCCTCATATGTTTTAGCACGGCCCATTACATCATCAGATTTCACTGTTAATATTTCCTGTAAAATATTTGATGCACCAAATGCCTCAAGTGCCCAGACCTCCATTTCACCAAAACGCTGGCCACCAAACTGAGCTTTACCTCCAAGAGGTTGCTGAGTAATAAGTGAGTATGGCCCAATGGAACGGGCATGCATTTTATCATCTACCATATGACCAAGTTTCAGCATATAGATTACACCAACCGTTGCAGGCTGGTCAAACTTTATCCCGGTTCCACCATCGTAAAGATAAGTTTTACCATAGTCAGGGATACCTGCTTTTTTGGTATATCCCGTAATTTGTTCAAGCGTAGCCCCATCAAAAATAGGAGTAGAAAATTTTAAGCCCAGTTTCAGGCCTGCCCAACCAAGAACAGATTCATAAATTTGTCCAAGGTTCATCCGTGAAGGAACACCCAAAGGATTCAATACAATATCAACCGGGGTACCATCCTCAAGGAAAGGCATATCCTCAGCCCGTACAATTCTGGCAACAATCCCTTTATTACCATGTCGTCCGGCCATCTTGTCTCCAACTTTAAGTTTCCTTTTCTTAGCAATGTAAATTTTAGCAAGCTGGATAATACCAGCAGGAAGTTCATCTCCTATTATAATACTATATTTTTTACGCTTGTACACTCCTTCAATTGACTTATACTCAATCATATAATTAAAAAGGAGGGTCTTTATTATTTCATTTTTCTTCTTATCTGTAGTCCATTTATTAGAATTTACATTGAGGAAATCAATTCCTTGCAAACTTTTTTGAGTAAATTTGGTTCCTTTTGGAATGATATCGTCATTTAAGAAATCCTTTACACCCTGAGAAGTTTTCCCATTTACCAGAATAAAAAGCTTATCAATAAGTTTTGAATCAAGCTCTCCAATATTCTTATTAAATTCAGTTTCAAGTCGGTCGAGGATTGGTTTTTCAGCAGATTTTGCTCTTTTATCCTTAAGTGACCTGGAAAACAGCTTTTTCTCAATTACCACGCCGTGTAAAGAAGGCCCTGCTTTTAAAGAAGCATCCTTAACATCTCCTGCTTTATCACCAAATATCGCCCTTAATAATTTTTCTTCCGGAGAAGGGTCTGATTCACCTTTCGGAGTAATTTTCCCAATCAGGATATCACCAGGTTTAACATGTGCACCAACTCTTATCAGTCCATTCTCATCCAAATTTTTGGTAGCTTCTTCACTAACATTTGGAATATCTGAAGTTAATTCTTCAAGGCCTCTCTTTGTATCCCTTACCTCAAGGGCATACTCATCAATGTGAATAGAAGTAAAAATATCTTCTTTCACAACCTTTTCAGAAATTACAATTGCATCCTCAAAGTTATACCCTTTCCATGGCATAAATGCCACCTGAAGATTTCTCCCTAAACCAAGTTCCCCTTTCTGAGTTGCATATCCCTCAGACAGTATCTGACCTTTAGTAACCGTATCGCCTTTCTTAACAATTGGCTTAATAATTATGGCAGTATTCTGATTTGTTTTTCTAAACTTCTGAAGTTTATAAGTCTTGACATCCGAATCAAAACTAATAAAACGCTCATCTTCCGTTTTTGAATAACGAATTACAATTTTCTTAGCATCAACATATTCAACAATACCATCTCCTTCAGCAGTAGCAAGAATTCTGGAATCATTTACCATTACTCTCTCAATTCCAGTACCCACAATAGGAGATTCCGGCCTGAGCAAAGGAACAGCCTGCCGCATCATGTTAGACCCCATAAGCGCCCGGTTTGCATCATCATGTTCCAGAAAAGGAATCAAAGATGCTGCAATAGAAGCAATCTGGTTTGGAGCCACATCCATCATATCAACCTTTTGTGAATCGTAAAGGGGGAAGTCTCCTTCAAACCTGGATTTAACCTTGGAATTTATAAAATTACCATCTTCATTATACAGGGCATTAGCCTGTGCAATTACTTTATTCTCTTCTTCTTCAGCACTGAGGAAAACTACCTCATCATTATTCAGATTAACCTTACCTACTTCTACATTCCGGTAAGGAGTTTCAATAAAGCCAAGTTTATTTATTTTAGCATAAACACAAAGAGACGATATCAGACCAATGTTCGGCCCTTCCGGTGTTTCAATAGGGCAGAGCCTGCCATAGTGAGTATAATGGACATCCCGCACTTCAAACCCAGCTCTCTCTCTTGATAAACCACCTGGTCCTAATGCAGAAAGACGACGCTTGTGAGTCATCTCAGCCAGTGGATTTGTTTGATCCATAAACTGTGATAACTGGTTAGTTCCAAAAAAGGAATTAATAACCGAGGAAAGTGTTTTAGAATTAATCAGGTCAACTGGCTTAAACAGCTCATTATCACGAACATTCATTCGTTCCCTAATGGTTCTTGCCATTCTGGCTAAGCCTACGCCAAACTGATTATGCAATTGTTCTCCAACTGTTCTAACCCGTCTGTTACTCAAGTGATCAATATCATCAACATCTGCTTTTGAATTTAATAATTCTATCAGATATTTAATAATGGCAATAATATCTTCATTAGTCAGAACCTTGGTTTCCATTGGAGTTTCGAGGTTCAGTTTTTTATTCAATCTAAACCGGCCAACTTCTCCAAGATCATACCTTTTAACTGAGAAGAAAAGTTTATCAATTACATCCCTGGCAGTTGCCTCATCAGGCGGTTCAGAATTTCTTAATTGCCTGTAAATATGTAGAACTGCTTCTTTTTCAGAATTACAAGGATCTTTTTGTAATGTATTATAGATAATTGCATAATCAGCAATATTTCTATCTTCCCTGTGAAGAAGAATTGTTTTTGAGCCTGATTCAATGATCAGCTCAATATGTTCAGTTTCAATGGTTGTTTCTCTATCAAGAATAACCTCATTTCGCTCAATAGAAACCACTTCTCCGGTGTCTTCATCAACGAAATCTTCTATCCATGACTTTAAAACACGAGCAGCCAGTTTACGTCCTACGGCTTTTTTCAATCCTGTTTTTGTAACTTTTAATTCTTCCGCGAGATCAAATATCTCAAGAATATCCTTATCACTTTCGAAGCCAATAGCACGAAGAAGCGTAGTTACAGGTAATTTCTTTTTCCTGTCGATATATGCATACATCACATTGTTAATGTCTGTCGCAAACTCAATCCAGGATCCTTTAAAAGGTATGATTCTGGCAGAATAAAGCTTTGTACCGTTTGCATGCAAACTTTGACCAAAGAAAACACCAGGAGATCGATGAAGCTGAGAAACGACAATTCGTTCAGCCCCATTAACCACAAAAGTTCCCCTTTCTGTCATATAAGGAACAGTACCAAGATAAACCTCCTGAACCGTTACTTCGAAATCTTCATGAGACGGGTCAGTACAATATAGTTTAAGTTTTGCTTTTAAAGGGACACTATATGTCAATCCTCTTTCTATACATTCATCAATGGTGTAACGAGGTGGATCAACTATATAATCTAAAAATTCAA
>JAOZKQ010000129.1 GCA_029935275.1 Bacteroidales bacterium
CAAAGAAATCTGGAGAACAATGGAGCTGCCGTTATTTTGTGCTCGGATGACGGATTGACCTGGTCAGTTTTTAGTGATATTCAGCTTGAAATAGAAATGTCATCTAACCCTGCGAGAAACATTCCGGGGAGGATTATTCTTACCGCTTCCCAATCCGATAGTAATATTGTCTATGCAGTAGTGGCCAGTGGTGGTTATTCCAGTGAAGGCTTCCTGAAAGATATAGCATACACTATTCTCAGATCAAATGATGGTGGAATTAGCTGGGCAAAAACAAGTATGCCTGCAGGGGATGGTAGTTGGGCTCGTCTTGCCTGGCATGCCCTGGTAATACAAGTGGATCCGTCTAATCCTGAGGTCGTTTATGCAGGTGGACTTGACGTTCATAAATCTACTGATGGAGGAGATTCCTGGCAAAGAATCTCAGACTGGAAAGGGATGTACGCCGGTTATGGGGATAGGAGTTATGTACATGCAGATCAGCATAAAATATTATTTCTTGATGGTTCTTCCAGTCATATTGTTTTTGCCACTGATGGTGGTGTTTTTTATTCAAGTGACGGCACTGAGGAATATCCGCAGACTGCTGAAAGAAACAAGGCCTTTAACACACTTCAATATTATACCTGCGATATACACCCTGAGGAAGATAAGCAGTTCTTTATAGCAGGAACACAAGATAATGGAACTATGCGATACCTTGATTATCCTGTGTCAGTTAGTGATATGGTTTCAGGTGGGGATGGCGCTTATTGTTTTTTTGACCAGGATGAACCAGGTACTTTCATCACTTCAGTATATAATAACAGGTATTATGTTTTTAAAACAAATGTAAATGATGAAACTTATTTGTTTGGAAACATTGATGATTATTATAGTGGAACCTTTATTAATCCTGCTGATTTTGATAGCCGTTTAAATATATTATATGCAAATGCTACCACTTTTACCCTTGATCATAGGGACGAGTTATTAGTAATTAAAGATGCTACTCAAAACCCTGGAGGAACTTTTTTACCTCTTTCCACCGGTACAAGTGTTCCTTTTTCACATGTGAGAGTCTCGGAGTTTTCGCCTTTATCCTCATCTACTTTATTCCTGGGTACACAGTCAGGAGAGCTTTTTAAGGTAAAACATGCAGAGGCCTTTCCTGTGACTGAGAATATAACAGGTTCAGAATTCCCATCATCAAATATTTCCTGTGTTGATCTTGGTAATTCAGAGGAGGAGATAATTTTGTCATTTAGTAATTATGGAGTGGAATCTGTTTGGGAGTCTCAGGATGGAGGTTCTTCCTGGAGAAATGTTGAAGGCGATTTGCCGGATATGCCGGTGAGATGGATCATGTATCATCCCTCGTATTCCCGTAAGGCAATTGCTGCTACTGAGCTTGGTATCTGGGTTGCAGATGATCTGGATGAACAAGACATACATTGGAGGCCTGCAAATGATGGACTTGCAAATGTCCGTATAGATATGATTAAGTATCGCGAGTCAGACCAGACTTTTCTGATCGCAAGCCATGGAAGAGGACTTTTTAGTACAAGCAATACAGGAACTTTGAATAGACCTCCTGATGCTGTCAGGAATAAGGACTTAATGATTTATCCTAATCCAAATAATGGAAATTTCCGTCTGGATTTAAAACAAATCAAGGCTAAAGACGTATCTATTAATTCAGTAGATGGTAAAATCGTTTATCATAAGGATCTTGATGGAAAGGCTGGTAGAGGAGATCTGCACTTTGATCTGAAAGGGATAGCTCCAGGTGTGTATTTTGTTCGGGTAAGAACTGATAATCAGGTCTATGAGAGTAAATTTATTATTAAATAGAAATAGTTAGGTATAATGACAAGTGAAGAAAAAATAGAAAGGGCTTTTAAAAATAAAAGTTGGAATGAAGTTCAAACTACAGATTCCTGGAAAATATTTAAAATTATGGCTGAATTTGTTGAAGGTTTTGAAAAACTTTCACGAATAGGACCCTGTGTTTCAATCTTTGGGTCAGCTCGTACCACTCCGGACTCTGTTTATTTTAAACTGGCTGAAGAAATAGCTTTTCAACTGACTCATAAAGGTTATGGAGTTATTACCGGTGGAGGTCCCGGAATAATGGAGGCTGCAAATATGGGTGCTACAAAAGGAGGAGGAAAGTCTGTAGGTATAAATATTGACTTACCTTTTGAACAATCTGCCAACTTGTTTATCGATCCGGATAAGCTGATTACTTTTGATAATTTCTTTGTTCGTAAGGTTATGTTTATGAGGTATGCACAGGGTTTTATTGTACTTCCGGGAGGTTTTGGTACTCTTGATGAACTCTTTGAGGCAATTACCCTTATTCAGACTCAGAAAATTGGTAAATTTCCGATTATCCTGGCTGGTAAATCATACTGGAAAGGCCTGATGGATTGGATATTGGAGACTATGAGAGACGAAGAGCATAATATAAGTGATAAAGATATTGATTTATTCAGGATAGTGGATACTGCTGAAGAGGCTGTTAATGAGATTGATGCTTTTTATTCAAAATATATTCATGCTCCGAATTTCTGATTTGATATTAAATGTAATTTTTTCAAGTACTTATTTTTTGAAAAGCCTAATTATTGTTAATATTGTAAACATATATCGTTTTGGATACAATGAATTTCTTCTGGGATATGCTAAGAAAAATTAGAGTTATATTTTTTCTGGGTCTGCTTATGTCTCCTTTGGTTTCTGTTGCGCAGGATGTTAGTATAAAAATTACTGCGCCGGAAGAAATTACAGCCGGGGAAGTGAATGTTATTTATATTCATATTTCAAAGAGTAAACTTACAGGTTTTGCCCGTCTTCAACAAAATTTCCCTTTAGCTATTGGAGTTACCAAGGATGATCCGGGTGGTGGGGATTATAGTTTTAAAAACGGTAATATGAATATTATCTGGTTAAATCTTCCAAAAAGGGATGAAATTGTTATTCGCTATTATCTGGAAACGGACAAAACGGTTAAGGGGGACTTTGATCTTTCAGGTAAATTCTCTTATATAGTGGATTCTGAGAGAAAAGAATTGTCGTTTGATCCTAAAGTTATTCACATAAAACCTTCACCTTTGGTGTCAGAGGATCAAATTGTGGATATTTACAAATTTGAAGGTAGCAGACCAGGCTATATGGAACCGGAGTATTCAATGTCTGCTGTTCTAAGGGAGAAGCCTTATCTTTCTGCTACAGGTGATGGATGGATTGTGAACCTTATTGTGAACAGGGGGGCATTGGAAAGTATGGCAAGGATTGAGGAGGTGGTTTCTACCCGTTTTACTGCAGAAAATATAGAATCGCATAATGCTGTTTTTAGCTTTAAAGATGGGGTAGTTAATTATAACTGGATGAATATTCCACCTGAAGATTTTTTCACTGTTTCATATAAGCTCATTCCTCTGGATGGGAACCTGGATGATCAACCTGGAATCAGTGGAATGATCAGTTATATGAAGGATGGGGAGATGAATTCTTTACAGATTTTTGAGAAAGATATTGCTTTCCATACTATGGATAAGTCTGAATTGGGAGAATATGTGTCTGCATTTGCTTCTGAAATGGAAGGAAGGTCGGTACAAAGGCCGGTTGCAACGAAAATTATCAATGAAAAGGCACCTGATGAAAAGGGAATCTATTTTCGTGTTCAGATTTTGGCAACCAGTAAGTCGGTTGATGCAGAAAGATATTTTTCTAAACTTAAATTGGGCGGTATTTTCAAAGAACATATTGAGGGCTTATATAAATATACAACAGGAACTTTTACCCTGTATAAGGATGCAAAGTATTATATTGAAAAGCTCAAAAAAGTTAACTTAACTGAAGCATTTGTGATTGCTTACCAGGATGGTGACCGGATTCCTGTAAGAAGAGCCTTGCGAATGACAAATCAGAAGTGGATTAAATAATGGTTTACCGGAACCACTGGAAAAATTTATGATTATTGACATTTAAGTAAAATATAATAATTTTCTGACCTTTACATATGTGGTTGATGAATAAATATCTTCTTAGCTTGATTCTTTTTGTGAGCATTTCAGCTTTTAGTTTTGCTCAGGAAGATTATTTTGATAGCCTTCTTATTGAAGAAATAAGGCTAGGTAATCCTGTTTATAAACCTGTTTTAGGATTAGGGATTGGAGTTTTTAACTTTTATGGAGATATAAATGATAATTTTAGAAACTTCTCAGCAGGTACACCCGGCTACAATTTTACCGTTTCTTCCTATATTGATAAAAAGCATTTGTGGAAAGCGGAATTCTATATTCTTGGTGGAAGTGTGACAGGCAATGAGAGAACTACTGAACGAAACCTGAATTTTCATAGTAAATTATTGAGTCTGGGTGCTAAAATCCATTATGATTTTATTCCTCTTATTGATTTGAAAAAAGTTTCTGTTTCTCCTTATGTTGAGGCGGGTATTGGAACTTTGCAATTTGGCGCAAAAGGTGACCTTAAAGATCAATATGGTAATTCATACATCTATGCTCCGGATGGTACAATCCGGAATCAGATGGATGAAATTATAACCAGAGATTTTTCTTATGAATCTGATCTACGTGAGCAAGACTTATATGGACAGGGTAAGTATTCACAATTTGGGGTTATGTTCCCGGTAGGGATTGGCTTTACTGCTTCCCTTTCAAAAAGAGTAAGTGTAAGGTTGGGAACTACCTTCAATTTTACTACAACTGACCTTATTGATAATGTGAGTTCAAAAAGTGTGGGTGTTGAATCCAATAACCGGCCTGATTTCTTTTCTTACTCTTTTGTTTCAGTTCGACTTGATCTATTCTCCAGGCCAGAGTTTAAAAAGCAAGATCTAATGTATGCCGATTTTGAGGA
Organism: Bacteroidales bacterium; assembly: GCA_029935275.1. Taxonomy (GTDB): domain Bacteria; phylum Bacteroidota; class Bacteroidia; order Bacteroidales; family VadinHA17; genus JANTGF01. Next base: position 4,867 of record JAOZKQ010000129.1, read on the forward strand.
GGATGATATCCTGGTTGGTGATGAAGATAATGACTGGGTACTGGATATGGCTGATGAATGTCCTCATACACCTCTGGGGGTGGAAGTTGATTCTCTTGGTTGCCCGCTTGACGAGGATATGGACGGTGTGCCCGACTATATTGATAATGAGGAAAATACACCGTTTAATGCATTCGTTGACGAGCAGGGGCAGCAAATTCCTGATTCAGTATTAATTGAGATGCTTAAGCCCGGTGAAGCTATTGACAGAGCTGATCTGGATTACTATTTACTTATGGCCAGGGAGCAGGATGAGAAAATAATTTCAAGACCAACCGGAGTTCCTGCCAAGTTTAAGGAGTTTGACCTGGATAATGATGATTATCTCTCATTTGAAGAATTATTGGATGGGATCACTCGTTTCTTTGATTTTAAAACTTTCTTATCCCTTAAAGATATTTATGAAATGATGGAGTTTTATTTCTTACAGGAGTAACAGAATAATAGTTAATATTTCCTTAGCCTGTCTAAATCCCTTTTTGCATCTTTTTTCTTCAATGTTTCACGCTTATCATATTCCCTTTTTCCTTTAGCCAGTGCTATTTCAAGTTTGGCAAGCCCACGGCTATTCATAAATATTCTTAAAACAACAATGGTTAAGCCTTTTTCATTAACCTTCTTTTCTAACTTATTTAATTCTTTTCTGTTAAGCAGAAGTTTACGGTCTTGCTCCGGGATATGATTGGCATAACCCCGATGGGAATATTCGGAAATATTCATATTATGAACATAGAGTTCATGGTTAACAAATGAACAATAAGCTTCTACCAGGCTTACTTTACCTTCCCTGACCGATTTTATTTCAGTGCCGGTTAGTCGTATGCCTGCAGTAAATTTTTCAAGGAATTCATAATTGAACCACGCCTTCTTATTCTTGATATTTATTGTTCCCTGTTTCATTTTGTTAAATGTTGGGCAAATTTAGTTAATTTTATCAGCAAACAATTTTAGCTTTAACAGTTTTGCTTTTTTTAATAAGAATATGAATGAAAAACCCAACCTGATTGTTGTCCTTGGACCCACGGCTTCAGGAAAAACTGAATTCGCTGCTAAATTGGCTGATAAGCTGAATACTGAGATAATAAGTGCTGATTCAAGGCAGGTTTACCGTGGTATGGACCTGGGTACAGGAAAGGACTATGAAGATTATTTTGTAGAAGGAAGGCAGGTGCCTGTACATTTGATAGATATTGTTGATGCAGGCTATAAGTACAATGTATATGAGTATCAGCGTGATTTTTTAGAGCTATTTAATAAACTTTTAGGGAAAAGGCAAATTCCTGTTTTATGTGGAGGAACAGGTATGTATATCGAAGCTGTTTTAAA
>JAOZKQ010000011.1 GCA_029935275.1 Bacteroidales bacterium
CAGGAGTTGCCATTGATTCTGTTCTGGATATGAAAGTACTCTTTGACCAGATCCCATTGCAGGAGATGTCAGTTTCTATGACAATGAATGGGGCAGTACTTCCGATAATGGCTTTTTATATAGTTGCAGGGCTGGAACAAGGAGTCAAATTAGAAGAACTTAGCGGAACAATACAAAATGACATTCTAAAAGAATTTATGGTCCGCAACACCTATATATATCCACCTGATATGTCAATGCGGATTATTGCTGATATTTTTGAATACACCTCAAAGAATATGCCCCGTTTCAACTCCATTAGCGTTTCCGGATACCATATGCAGGAAGCCGGTGCAACAGCAGACATAGAACTTGCATACACCCTGGCTGACGGTCTTGAATATTTGAGAACCGGAATTAAAGCCGGCCTTGATATTGACTCTTTTGCTCCCAGAATCTCTTTCTTCTTTGGTATTGGAATGAATCATTTTATGGAAATAGCAAAACTAAGGGCTGCAAGGTTATTATGGGCAAAAATTGTTCAAAGGTTTGATCCAAAAAATCTAAAATCCTTAGCAATGAGGACCCATTGCCAAACATCAGGATGGAGCCTGACAGAGCAGGATCCTTTTAATAACGTGTCCAGAACTACCATAGAAGCCCTGGCTGCCGTACTGGGCCACACACAATCATTACATACCAATGCCCTGGATGAAGCCATCGCTCTCCCAACCGACTTTTCTGCCAGAATTGCCAGAAACACACAAATATATTTAGCTGAAGAAACTCAGGTTACCCGGACAGTAGATCCCTGGGGCGGCTCCTATTATGTTGAACGCTTAACACATGAACTTGTACAAAAAGCCTGGAACCTAATTGAGGAAATCGAAGAGTTAGGTGGCATGTCCAAGGCCATTGATACCGGAATTCCAAAAATGAGAATTGAAGAAGCCGCAGCCAGAAAACAGGCAAGGATTGATTCCGGAAAGGATATTATTGTTGGTATAAATAGTCACCAGCTTAAAACAGAAGATCCCCTGGACATTTTGGAAGTTGATAATTCAGCAGTGCGGGACTCCCAGATTAAACGCTTGGAAAGACTAAAAGCTGAACGTAATGAGGAGGATGTAAAAGAAACACTTCAGGATATTACCAGGGCTGCTAAAACAGGAAAAGGCAATTTGCTTGTTCTTTCAATTGAAGCAGCAAAAAAACGTGCCACCCTGGGAGAAATATCTTCCGCAATTGAGGAAGTATCTGGAAGGTATAAAGCAGTAATCCGTTCCATTTCCGGTGTTTATTCTTCTGAATCCGGGAAAGACCCCTACTTTGAAAAAGCCAGGGAACTAAGCCGTAAATTTGCAAAAATGGAAGGCAGACAACCGAGAATTATGATTGCAAAAATGGGTCAGGATGGACATGACAGAGGAGCCAAGGTAGTATCCACCGGATATGCTGATATTGGTTTTGATGTGGACATAGGGCCTTTATTCCAGACACCCCTTGAAGCTGCACACCAGGCTGTGGAGAACGATGTTCATATACTGGGGGTTTCAAGTCTTGCAGGAGGCCATAAAACACTAATTCCGCAGGTAATTGAAGAATTAAAGAAACTTGGAAGGGAAGACATAATGGTAATTGCAGGAGGGGTAATACCAGCACAGGATTATGAGTTTCTTTACAGAAGTGGTGTTGTGGCCATTTTTGGACCGGGAACATCCGTTGCAACTGCCGCAACAAAGATACTTGACCTGCTCATCCATAGCATTAGTTGACGAATATTTTAAATTTATTTTTAAATTATAAAAAAGTTCCTGCAATATGAAAGCTTTAATAGCAACAATATTTTCAATCTTTATACTGGCAACGAATACTTTTAATCAGGAATTAAACAAAACAATCTTTTCCGAACGGGCAAACTCCATAATACTTATTGGGCATTGTAACCGCGATGCATTTACTTTTCCTGAGTTTCAAGCCTGGTTTGATGAAAATTATGAAAGTTACTTTCCTGATGAAAAGATAGTAAAAGCTCTTTCCCTTATAAATACTGAAGAGATAAACATTACTCTTGTTATGGGAACCTGGTGCTCTGATAGCAGAAGGGAAGTCCCAAGGCTATATCGTATTTTTGACGAAATTGGCTTTCCTGAAAACCAGGTTAAACTAATTAATGTTAATACAGAAAAGCTCTTACCTGATGAAGACATTTCAAAGCTTCAGATTGAAAGAGTACCAACCATAATTGTTTATAAGAACAAAAAAGAAAACGGAAGGATTATTGAAACACCTGAGAAAAGCCTGGAAGAAGATCTTATTGAATTTCTGAAGTAAATTATTTTAGCTCATTTTTCCATACTTTAAAATAATTTCATAACTTTGATTGCAAGCTAAATTAAAAAAACTAGCAGTATGGAAGAACCAGTTAAAACAAATGCCGGACAAGGATTTGGAATTGCCTCATTAATTCTGGGGATTCTTGCTTTACTTATTGCCTTTATCCCCTGTATTGGTATTTTTGCTTTAATTCCCGGAATAATTGCAATTGTCCTTGGAATTGTAGGCCTTTCGCAAGCACGAAATGCCAACGGTACGACAGGCTTGATCATATCTGGCCTTGTTATTTCCAGTCTGGCAACACTCATTGCTGCAGTATGGCTCATCTTTTTTTCAGCTAGTGGACTATTCCTTAATAAATTAAACGAGGATAATAAACTGGATATTGTCATAGAAGAGTTTGTAAATCAGTTTGAAAAGGAGTATAAAGATGATAAAGACACTGAGATAGACAGTTTTGGAACTGACCTGGAAAAAACCCTTGAGGAACTGGAAAAACCGGACAGTCTGAATGCTGAGCATCAAAATGAAGACACTTCCTCCCCCGACAGCAGTAATACAGAAAAGTAAATACTTCCTTTTTTGAGAAAACTTATATTTCATCCTTACATCATCCTGAATCTTTCATTCTCAGGTGTAATTCTGCTTATTTTTTTATATGCCGGCTTTTTCTCCGCACAAAAAGATAATTATCCGGTATCATCTATTTATGAAGATATCTTGCATAAGAAATCACCAACGTCAGGTCTCTCACATAGTTTTTCAGAAATTATCCGTAGCAACTTTTCCTCAGCAAAAGACTGGAATAAGTATGGAATTCCAATATTTATGTTTTTCCTGATTCAGTTATTGTTAAGGATTGTAAGCTGCTCTCTGATAATCTCAGGAAAAATTCAAGTTCGAAAGCTTGTATGGGCAGACAGTTTAATATCCTTTTTCCTATTTTTAATTTGCTTTCAGAATTTGCTATTATTCTGGAAGTTCTTCTAAAATGTGGAAATTGAAACAAATTTAAAAAATAAGGGATGTAAATTTAAGACTGCCTGATTATTTAAAGTAGCTTTCAAGACTAAATCTTTCTTTCACCCTTATTTTCGAAGAAGATTTTGCAAGGGTACAGCACTCATGATGAAGGTCATGCTCAAAAAACAGGATATAATCCTTTTCATATGCCTCATCTAAAAATTGCTCCTTTTCTTCCATGGTTATTAGTGGTCTTACATCATATGACATATTATAATGGACAGGAATATGTACTGATGATGGAATAAGATCTGCCATATAAACAATGGTTTTCCCTTTATGAGAAACGAATGGAATTACCTGTCCCTCAGTATGTCCGTTAAAGAGTCGAACTTTAAACCCGGGGAATAGTTCAATATCCTCTTCAATAAACTTTAAACGGCCACTATCCATCATGGGAATCATGTTTTCTTCAAGGTATGAGTCTTTTTCTCTTTTATTTGGATTCATTGCCCACTCCCACTGCTGCCTGCTAACCCAGTAAGTAGCATTTGGAAATACCATTTCAAAACCGGTTCTTTCTGAATTGTAACGAACACCACCACCACAATGATCAAAATGCAGATGAGTTAGCACCATGTCAGTAATATCCTCCGGGGCATATCCATATTTCCCCAAACCTCCTTTCAATCCATCTCCTCCATTCATGTGTAAAAAACTAAAGAATTTTTCACTTTGCTTATCCCCGCAGCCATTATCAATTAAAACCTTTTGCTCTCCATTATCAAAAAGCAAAGACCTTAAGGACCAATTACATAAATTTTTCTCATCAGCAGGATAATATCTCTGCCAGATTGTTTTGGGTACCACACCAAACATGGCGCCTCCATCCAATTTAAAATTTGAAATATGGATAGGGAATACTTTTGTTTCCATCATAAAGAATAATGTTCTATTTTTAAAGCAAATATAATTAACTCTAATTTAAGATTACAAATAAAATGAACATTCATTTAATTGCTATGGGTGGAAGCATCATGCACAACCTTGCTATTGCTTTACATAACAAGGCTTATCATATTACCGGATCAGATGATGAAATTTTTAATCCAGCAAAATCAAGGCTTGAAAAATATGGACTTTTACCTGACAAAACAGGATGGGACCCTGACCGGATTTCTTCTTCTCTTGATGCTGTAATAGTGGGAATGCATGCCAGACCTGATAATCCCGAATTGCTTAGAGCAAAAGAATTAAATATTAAAGTTTATTCATTCCCGGAATATGTATTTGAACAAACCAAACATAAAAAAAGGATAGTTGTGGGGGGAAGTCATGGAAAAACCACTATTACTTCCATGGTTATGCATGTTTTGCAATTTAATAATTTTGACTTCGATTATCTTGTAGGATCAAAGCTGGAAGGTTTTGAGACTATGGTAAAACTTACAAATGAAGCAGCCATTGCTATTTTTGAAGGCGATGAATATCTTTCCTCTCCCCTGGATAAAAGACCAAAATTCCATCTGTACAAACCTCATATAGCACTGATTAGTGGGATTGCATGGGATCATGTAAATGTTTTTCCGACTTTTGAATATTATCTTGATCAATTTAGGATTTTCCTTAACAAAACAGAACCAAATGCAACAGTTATTTATCAGGCCGATGATGAAAATTTAAAAAGTATTATTTCAGCCGGACCAAAAGATCTTAATTACATTCCTTATCATATTCATCCCTATGAAACCCGAAAGGACAATACTATTTTGTTAAATAAGAACCAAGAAATACCAGTAAAAATTTTCGGAAAGCACAATATGCAAAACCTTGAAGGTGCAAAATTAATCTGCCTTGAGCTGGGTGTCACAAATGAACAGTTTTATAAAGCAATATCTACATTTACAGGTGCTGCCAGACGCATGCAACTTTTAAAGGGAACCGCACATTCAGCACTATTCTTTGATTTTGCCCATTCTCCCTCAAAGCTAAAAGCTACAATTCAGGCTGCAAAAGAGCAATACCCTGAACGAGAACTAATTGCAGTTTTCGAGCTACATACTTTCAGTAGCTTAAAAGAAGATTTTCTTCCTCAATACAAGCACACAATGGAAAAGGCAGATCAGGCAATTGTATATTACAGCCCTGAAACACTGAAACACAAAAAACTAAAACCCATCAGTCCTGAACAGGTAAAAGATGCTTTTGGAACAGCCAGGCTTACTGTTTGTACACATATCAATGAACTAAAAAATTTGTTAAAACAAATTCCTGTACAAGACACAAATTTTCTTATTATGTCATCAGGTAATTTCTCAGGATTAAATTTTAATTCAATAATTGAGTTTAATTAAAAACAATATTATGTACTTTTAATGTTGAAAAAGTCAACGCATAGCTATGGATTTTAATACTGTACTTTTTGCTTTTGGGCTTACCCTGTTTGCCGGTTTATCTACCGGGATTGGGAGTGCATTAGCATTTTTTACCAAACGCACCAATACAAAGTTTCTTTCGGTTGCCCTTGGATTCTCAGCAGGAGTTATGATTTATGTTTCATTCGTGGAAATTATTCCAAAAGCGAATATCTCCCTGGTTGAATCTTTAGGGAATTCTAATGGCTGGTGGCTTACCATCGCATCCTTTTTTGGAGGCATTTTACTAATTGCCATTATTGATAAGTTCATCCCTTCTATTGAAAACCCACATGAATTAAGGGATATTGAAGAAATGCAGAATAAGCCAAAAAAAGACCAGGAGCTCATGAGAATGGGCATGTTCACTGCCCTTGCTATTGCTATTCATAACTTCCCGGAGGGGCTGGCTACTTTCACGGCAGCACTTACTGACCCCAGTTTGGGTGTGGCTATTGCTGTCGCCATTGCCATCCATAACATCCCTGAAGGGATTGCCGTATCTGTACCTGTATATTTTGCAACTGGTGATAAAAAGAAAGCTTTCTGGTTATCCTTCCTCTCAGGCTTAGCAGAACCTGTGGGTGCATTAATTGGTTACTTAATTTTACTTCCTTTTATGGGCGATCTGGTTTTCGGTATTCTATTTGCCGGAGTTGCCGGTATCATGGTTTTCATATCGCTTGATGAACTACTTCCTGCTGCTCAAAAGTATGGTGAGCACCATTTATCTATCTATGGTCTTATTGCAGGAATGGCTGTCATGGCAATAAGCCTTGTATTATTCGTTTAAAAAAATCTCTTAACTTTGCATGTCATGATTAGAAAAACTATCATTTATATACTTATTGGGTTCCTTTTGCAGATTTCAAATACTTATGCACAAGATCACAAAAATGCCATTGGAATACGTGCAGGTTTACCCTTTGGTATTACCTACAAGCATTTTTTTGATGCAAATTCAAGCCTGGAAGCAATTGTAGGTACCAGGTGGAAGGGTTTATCAACCTCAGCAAAATATGAGTACCACATAGAAACTAACATTTATCCCGGACTGCAATGGTATGTTGGTGGCGGTGCTGCACTGGGATATTACAACAATGATAGCCCCTGGGTAGTTGGAACTGACTACAGACTGATTTTTGGTATAGAAGCTGTTATAGGCATCAATTATAATTTTGAAGATGTTCCCCTTAATATAAGTTTTGACTGGACCCCTCTTTTTAATATGCTTGGATATACTGATTTTGATTTTCTACAATTTGCACTTTCTGTCAGGTATCTTTTCTGAGTATTTCTTTTAAAAGATTAATTTTTCTGCTTTTTAATTTTTTCTATAACTTATTTGTTTGTAACATTAAAAATTATTTTACCTTTGCAGTCCAAACAAAAAAAGTTTCATCTGGTCCGTTCGTCTAGGGGTTAGGACGCCAGGTTTTCATCCTGGTAACAGGGGTTCGATTCCCCTACGGACTACATAATTGTAAATTATTAAATAAGATAATGGCAAATCATCAATCTTCAATAAAAAGAATCAGACAAAGTAATACCCGAAAAGTCCACAACAAGTATTATGCTAAAACAACAAGGAATGCCTTAAAAAAACTACGTGCAATTAAGGATAAAAAAGAAGCCGAAGAATTTCTACCTGAAGTTGCATCCATGCTGGACAAACTATCAAAAATCAATGTAATCCATAAAAACAAGGCTTCCAACCTAAAAGGAAAACTTACAAAGTATGTAAATCAGTTATAATCTGATTCTTAGAATAAATTATTTCAGCCTTCCCTTTTCAGGAAGGCTTTTTTATTTTCAAAAAAGCCAGGAACTCTTAACTATCAAACCCTTCTTTCGTATATGGGAACATGCAATAATCATAAACTACTACATGAGGGAATCAATGAATCTAAGCATCAAAGACTGGGCACCTGAAGATCGTCCACGGGAAAAGCTGCTTGCAAAAGGAACTAAAAGTCTTTCTGATGCGGAATTACTTGCCATTTTGATCAGAACAGGTCAGAAAAATGAATCAGCAGTAGAAATTGCCAGAAAGATACTGGTGCTTGTGCAAAACAATCTCAATGAGCTGGGAAAGCTTTCGGTTACTGACATGCAAAAAGTAAAAGGAATTGGAGAAGCAAAGGCCATAAGCCTAATTGCAGCTTTAGAACTGGGTCGCCGAAGAAAATTATCAGAGATACAGCAAAAACAAAAAATATCCGGTAGCCGGGATGCATTTGAATATGTTCAGTCTTTTGTAGAAGACCTTTCCTATGAAGAATTTTGGGTTCTTTACATGAACCAGTCAAACCGGATTATTGATCAGGTAAAGATTAGCCAGGGAGGTGTCTCAGGTACAGTAATAGATGTAAGGATCATAATGAAACATGCTATTGAGAAACTGGCATCCTCCATCATTCTAAGTCATAATCATCCTTCCGGTAACCTGGAACCCAGTGGTGCAGACATAAATATTACAAAAAAAATAAAACAGGCAGCTGAATTTCATGATATCAAAGTGCTTGATCATATTATTATTGGTGAACAGGACTATTATAGTTTTGCAGATGAAAGAATTTTGTAACTTAGGGTCAAAATTTTCAATTAATATTCCGCAAAATTAATATTCGTCACCTGACATATGACCAGATAGACATTTTAAAATGGGACCAACTTATCCAGAGCTCCATTAATGGTTCATTTTATGCCTGGTCGTGGTATCTCAATTCTGTTTGTGACAATTGGGAAGCATTGGTTTATGGAGATTACGAATCGGCTATGATCTTGCCAGTAAATAAGAAATTTGGTATTAACTACCTGATCCAGCCATTCCTGACTCCTCAATTAGGCATCTTTTCTAAAAAGAATATTCAGCCTGAAGAGATTAAGGAGTTTCTAAACATGTTAGCTTTCAGCTTTGGGTGGGCCCGGTTAAATTTCAATAAGTATAACACAGGAATCCCGGGTGACTGGGAGGTAAGTAGTCAAAAAGTTTATGAACTAGACCTGATATCCCCAGCTCATAAGATATATAAAAGATATGCCGAAAATATTAAGGTAGTCCTTAAAATGGCAGAAAACGAAGGCTTTTCCATAATGAAACAGCTAGCTCCAAACGATTTTATCAATTTATGGAAGAAAATGTACAGTTCAAACCATAGTAAAAAAGAAGCAGAAGAAAACAAACTCCGCAGGCTTTTTTCCAGAGGCATCCAACATAAGGCTTGCGAAATATATGGAGTATATTCAAGTTTTAACAACCTGATTGCCAGCAGCGCATTCTTTAACTTTAATCAAAAAACGACATTGTTAATCTCCGTTTTTGACTCAAAAGAAGCAAACGAACTTTCCTTAATTTTTCTAATTCATCAGTTTATTAAGAATAATGCTGGACAAAACCTAACACTTAAATTTGAACTTCCGCAAAATACGCAACTAAAATCATTACCAAATAAATACTTTCTCAAAGATCCAATAAACTTTGAGGATATTTTCAGGCAATTTGGAGCACAAGAATTTAAGTACACAGTAGCTGAAAAGAAGAAAACAAGTATGAAGGTTAAATTGCTAAAATCATTCCTGACTTAAGGGAACCTCTAATAACCTGATTATATTTTATTAACTACTAAAGAATCTTTACATTCTGATAAAAGGGTATTGATCGTTTTCCCAAAAACCGGATGAATATATTCTGAGGCAATTTCATTTAAAGGAATAAGTGTAAATTTTCGTAAGTGCAAGCGTGGATGTGGCAAAACCAGGTCAGGCTCAGAAATTACCAAATCATTATAAAATAAAATGTCTAAATCAATAATACGTGATTGGTAAGTTTTTCTGTTCCTTAGCCTGCCCATAGAAGTTTCAATTTCTAATAAACGAGCTAAGAGCATATTTGGCTGTAATCGGGTTTTCACCTCAATAACCTGGTTCAGAAATAAATCAGACACATTAAAACCCCAGGGTGCAGTTTCATATACCGATGATTTATGGACTATTTCCCCTATATTTTTAGAGATATTTATCCTGGCTTCACGTAAAACCAACTGACGGTTTCCTAAATTGCTTCCAAGTAAAAGAAGAACCATTATTTCTTTAATATTTGCCCCTAAATCTGATCTATACAACAAAAATACTATGAAAATTACAGCAAATATATAATTCCATTTTTATTTTATGCTTAAGCTCCTAACTTTGTAGTACATTTATAAATAATTTACAAGCAATAATATGAAAAGTTTTTTGAAGTACACCTTAGCGACCATAACAGGGTTCATTATCACAATTTTTGTATTAACCATACTAATGTTTGGCATATTTGGTGCCATTATCTCAAGTACTGATAAACCTGCAAGCATAAATAAAAACTCGATCTTACGGCTAAAAATTAACCAGGAGATTCCGGATAGAAGTCCTAACAACCCTTTTGATTTCGATATTATATCCAGCTCTTTCAGGACAAAAACCGGCTTAAATGATATTCTAAAAAGTCTGAACAATGCAAAAGATGATCCTAAAATAAAGGGTGTTTTTCTGGATATTGGTGCAATTACACCTGGCATTGCTACTCTGGAAGAAATAAGAGAAGCCCTGGAGGACTTTAAATCATCAGGAAAGTTTGTTTATGCCTACGCCAATGCATTCCTTCCTCAAACCTCTTACTATCTTGCTACCATAGCTGACTCTATTTTTTGTAATCCGGTTGCTTATTTTGATTTTAGAGGGTTAAGGTCAGAAACTATGTATTTCAAAGGTGCCCTTGACAAAATTGGTGTAGAAATGCAAATCATCCGACATGGTAAATTTAAAAGTGCTGTCGAACCCTATTTCAGAAAAGATATGAGTAAGGAAAGCCGGGAGCAGATCATGGTTTATCTGGAGTCCGTATGGAATAAAATTATAACTGACATCTCAGTTTCCAGGAATATTTCTATCGATAAATTAAATAAAATTGCAGACGGTCTCGTTCGACAACCTAAAGATGCTATGGAAGCAGGCATGATTGATGGCCTTATGTACCAGGACGAAATTAATACTTTGTTACGGGAAAGATCAGGTATCGGCCAAAATAAAAAATTGAAGCTTGTTAGCTCATCAGAATATGCAAAAGTACCTGCCAAACATTCTTCATCTAAAAAGGGACTTGCCAAAAATAAAATTGCTGTGATTTATGCATCAGGAATTATTGGCTTTGAAAGTGGTGGAGATAATAGTATTGGAGGTCCACGTTTTGTAAAAGCAATTCGTAAAGCAAGAAAAGACTCAAATATAAAAGCTATAGTATTGAGAGTCAATTCGCCAGGAGGCAGCGCACTTATTTCAGAACACATCTGGAGAGAAGTTTACCTTGCCCAAAAAGACAAACCAGTAATTGGGTCAATGGGAAATCTTGCAGCATCCGGAGGCTATTATATTCTTGCCCCTGCAGATACGCTTATTGCCCATCCTATGACATTGACAGGATCCATTGGTGTATTTGGTACCATACCTAATGCAGAGAAGTTACTAAATGATAAACTGGGAATCACATTTGATGTAGCAAAAACTAATGAAAACTCAGACTTTGGATCAATTACCAGGCCACTTAGACCACAAGAGAAGGCTCACTTGCAGGCCGGAGTCGAAAAGACTTATCAGGAATTCATTAGCCATGTAAGTGAAGGGCGGAATATGCCATTATCAACAGTAGATTCTCTTGGACAGGGAAGGGTCTGGAGTGGTGTCAATGCTATGGAGAATGGATTAATAGACAGCTTTGGAGGTTTAACAAAAGCTATTGAGATAGCAGCAGAAATGGCTAAACTTGATAGATACCGAATTGTTGAATACCCCAAACTGGAGGATCCTTTTGAAATGATTATGAAGAACCTTTCTCTGGAGATACAAACATCTAAGCTTAAAAAAGATCTAAGGAATTATTACCCATTATATGAAAGCCTGTTAGAATTAACCAGCTCATATAAAATTCATGCCCGATTACCTTTTTCTTTAGAAGTTTATTAAATATTCTTTTATATTCTTGAATTTATTTTTCATGTTTAGGCGGTCAAAAAATAATATTTTCTGGTATATACTATTGAAACCCATTTCATTAGTTTATGGTTTGATTGCTTTTATCAGGAATAAACTTTTTGATTTTAAAATCTTACGTTCTGTTGAATTTGACACTCCTGTTCTTTCTGTTGGGAACATAACAGTAGGGGGAACGGGCAAAACACCCTTTATTGAGTTTCTTGTATCCATTCTTGAGAATAAATTTAAAGTGGCTATCCTTAGCCGGGGTTACAAAAGAAAATCAAAAGGTTTCCTGTTGGCAGATAAAAGTTCCACTCTGGAAGACCTGGGTGATGAACCTCTTCAAATGAAAAAGAAATTCTCTGAAGTTACTCTGGCCGTTGATAAAAACAGGGTTCACGGTATTAAAGAACTTTTAAATCAGGATAATAACATTGATGTTATTTTACTTGATGATGCCTTTCAACACAGAAATGTAAAGCCGGGCCTTTCCATTCTGATGGTTGATTTTAACCAGCCTTTATCTGAAGATCATTATCTTCCTTATGGACGGTTAAGGGAAAGTCCAACAGAAAAAAGCAGGGCACATGTAGTTGTGATAACAAAGTGCCCGGAGAACCTCAAGCCAATTGAACAGCGTATTATCTTAAATGAGCTTAACCTCTACCCTTATCAAAAACTATTCTTTACTACCATTAAATACGGTGAAATGAAGCCTGTTTTTACAGGGCCCTCTCTTAATCTGACTAAAGAAGTCTGTAAAAAAGGGAAATATAATATCCTTCTGGTCACAGGTATTGCAAATTCAAGGCCACTCAGGAAACATACACGCAGCATTTCCCCTAAATTAAAAGAAATAAAATATTCTGATCATCATAATTTCACTTCGAAAGATATGAGACATATTGAAAATACTTTTAATCAAATTGAGAAGGATGAAAAGATAATTATTACTACTGAAAAAGATGCCATGCGATTAATAAGCTACAAAGAGGAAATTTTACCTGATAAGAAATACTGGTATTATATTCCTATTGAAGTTAGTTTTCATAACAATGCAAAGGCATCTTTTGTAAAATATATTGTTGATTATGCTACAAAAAATAAAAGAAACAACCTCCTTTATTGAGAAAACAATCCCTTTTCGACCTGAAGTTGGAATTATTTTGGGCACCGGGCTTGGTGGACTTGTAAATGAGATTACGATACACTACGAACTAAACTATGAAAAAATACCCGACTTCCCTGTTTCTACAGTTGACGGGCATCATGGAAAACTTATATTTGGGATCCTTGGAGGCAAGAAGGTTGTGGCAATGCAGGGACGTTTTCATTTCTATGAAGGATATAAAATGGATGACGTCATTTTCCCGGTAAGGGTTCTTAAGCTACTGGGAATTAAATATTTATTCATATCCAATGCAAGTGGGGGCGTAAACCCGGACTTTGAAATAGGTGACCTCATGATTATCAATGATCATATCAACCTGCTACCTAACCCATTAATTGGGAAACACCACCCTGAATTCGGTGTTCGCTTCCCTGATATGGAAGAAGTCTATTCCAGAGAACTGATAAAAAAAGCAAAAATAATAGCTAAACAGAAAGGAATAATGGTAAGGGAAGGCGTTTACACTGCTACTACAGGCCCTACCTTTGAAACTCCTGCAGAATACAAATACTTCCGGATCATTGGATCAGATACTGTAGGTATGTCAACTGTTCCTGAGGCAATTGCCGCTCATCAGATGGAGCTAAGCTGTTTTGCGATTTCCATTATAACCGACCTTGGAGTTCCTGGGAAAATAGAAACCATTACCCACGAAGCCGTTCAGGAAGTAGCGTCCAAAGCCGAAGAAAAAATGACGATTATTATGCAGGAATTAATAAGTTTGCTTTAAGAAGTGTCTAAAATAAATCACCCGGCAAATTCTGTGGAAGATAAAACAAAAGTTACCAGGCAAGATGAAAAGTTCCGGTCAGGGGATGTTGTTTCCATCAGTCTGGCACACCTGGCGCATGATATATACTCCTCTTTCCTGGCTCCAATCCTTCCCCTGATTGTAGAGAAGCTCGGAATAAGCCTTTCTATGGCTGGAATGCTGTCTGTAATTCAACGAATCCCCTCACTCTTTAATCCATTAATTGGCATCATTGCAGATAATTTCAAGGTACGCTATTTTGTTATTTTTGCCCCCGCCTTAACAACTATTAGTATGAGTCTGATAGGCTTTGCATCAAGCTATTTAATGCTGGCAATCCTGTTGTTCATTGCTGGTATTAGTTCAACTTTATTTCATGTCCCTTCTCCGGTAATGATTAAGCACATTTCGGGCAAAAAACTAGGAAAAGGAATGAGCTATTTTATGGTAGGAGGAGAACTAGCCAGAACTCTTGGGCCCCTTATAATTGTAGCAGTAGTTACCCATTGGGGGCTGGAAGGCACATACAAACTAATTCCTTTTGGATTAGTTGCCTCCGTAATCCTGTTCTTTAAATTACGAAACATTGATCTTAGAGAAGATTTCCATAAAGAGAAAGCTCATATTAGTTATTCATCCACTTTCAGGAAATTTCTGCCAACATTTCTTATTCTTGGATTAATTATTTTTTTTCGGGGAGCAATGAAATCAGCACTTACCTTATACCTTTCAGTTTACCTTACTGACAAGGGCAACAGCTTATGGTTTGCCGGAATAGCCTTGTCGGTTATCCAGTTTGCAGGGGTAATCGGGACTTTAACGGCAGGGCCTTTCTCCGACCGTGTAGGCCGACGAACAGCAATGGTAATTATAACAGCTGCTACTCCCCTGTTTATGTGGATATTCCTTCATTCAGAAGGAATTTTAATATTTCCTGTCCTTATATTCACCGGATTCTTTCTGGTTGCACCGACACCCGTAATGCTGGCAATCGTCCAGGAAATGGATACAAAACACCTGGCTTTTGTAAATGGTATTTTCATGACCATCAGCTTTGGGTTAAGCTCACTGATGTTATTACTGGTTGGGGTCCTTTCAGACAAATTTGGTATGGATATCACATATTTAATCAGCAGCTTTGTTGCTTTACTTGCGATTCCTTTTGCAATGATGTTGCCAAAGAAAAAAGGCAGGTTTAAAAAATAAAGAGAACTAATTTAATCTCCTGGCAAGGACACAGGACTTCTTATAAGCTTTTACATTTCCATTCTGGTCAAAAACTTCAATATAAAATACATAAATACCAATATCAGATTTTCGACCGGTTTCGTCTTCACCATCCCAAAGGAAACTCCCTGAGGTTCCTAATAACTCATTTTTATGCAAGATACGAATCCTCCTACCCTTTGAATCAAATATCATTACATTTGCAACACTTCCGGGCTGACTTAGCTCATAGAATACCTGAACCACATCTCTGTAACCATCATTATCAGGCGAAAACACCTCGGGGGAAACCCAAACAGGCTCAGTTGATTCAGATTTTTCCAGGTACTGAGAATTTTGAAGGCCGGGTGTGCCATAATTTACCGTCTCTGCAGCGGAATGCCAGTTTGATTTATCAATTGTCTGATTATCAGGACTAATCCTTTCCAGGGAAACTCCGTCAAAATTATGCAATAAACTAAAGTGCATTTCTTCTGAATATGTGAATTCATCAAGTGTATTAAACCACTTATCAAGTAAAACAACAGTTCCCCCACTATTCGGATAAGAAGGCAATTTTTCCATATCAATAAAACATGAAGGATCAGAGAAAGGATAATGCGTAATAAGCTGGGCCGGATTGGTCGCTAGCAGCAAATATTGTTGAGGTAATAAAATCCCAGGCTCAGAAGAAAGATCGTAAACCGATTCCAAATCTCTGGAGACTGATTCCAATGTAGCTATTTTTAAATCCCTTACATCAAGAATTTTATAAGACCGGTTATAAATCTCCACATAATCCGCCCCACCTACAACAGGATGAAAAAGGACCTCATTTATGATAACATCATTGACTTCCACCTTTTCAGGTAAGCCAAAAGAAATCAAATATTTATCACTTATTTTATTACCAGCACAATCGCTAAAGTTTTCCCTGACTATAAGTGTATATAATTTATTAGATTCAAATGACCGGGAGTAGGATAAAATGAGCTTCCGGTAATCCGGTGTAATTAACTCTACCGAACCTGGTGTGCCAAACGACTGATCAATCTCATAATATAAAGGATTTCCAGCAATTTCTCTGTTGTAAGGCTCATTGAAAAAAACTTCGACCCTCCCACCCTCAATAATTACAGCCTTACTCAACTCGGGAGATACCCTATCAGGGTTTAATCCAAAAACAGAATTCTCATTTCCTGGTGTACCACCATTCTGACCAGATGATGCGCACCAGTTTTCCTCACCGGTACATGGACTTGCCGGATCGACCTGTTCCAGCGACCAGCCACCTTCAGCTTTCAGGTCACTTTTATACCAATCAGGATTATATGAAACATAAGATATTACCATATCAGTGGAGTCAAACAAGACTAGTTCTTGTCCACTATTTTTAAGTGCTGGCATATCTGGCAGTCCCAACACTTTTCCATAAGGTTGAAACAAGGAGGTGTCTGTTTCATCACACAAAATAAGATACTCATTCCCACCAAACACAAAGGGAGGAATTAATTTTCTTTTTGAAGCAAAGTGAAGTTCCCACCCTTCAATATGTAAATCATAAGCTGTATTATTTTTCAGCTCAATATATTCCCGATTGGGTAAATCTACAGGAGGATCAGGATCAGCCATAATTTCATTTATCACCACGTCAAAAGGTTTTATTTCATACCAGAAAAACTCCTTTGTTGCAAGGGGCATTATATTCCCGGATAGATCCACAATATTTCTGATTTCCAAATGATGAATGGTTTCATCCTTAAAAGAGTTTTCAAAATTAAGATGTAGTATTTCAGCTGATTTCCTTTCGATATAAACAGGGGTTCCCACTCCCTGATCAATCAGGAAATTACTCAAGTCCATAACCGTATCCATAACGGGTTCACTAAACTCCAATATTAAAGAACTGGAAGAGCTAATTTTCAGACTTGCTAGCTCTGGTGGAATAGTGTCTTTTATAAATGGGCCGTTTATTGATACATCATCCAGCCATAGTTTCCTGTCCTGAGAAGAAGAATATTCATAATATAAACCAAAATATGCTGCATTGGTGAGTTCATCATCCTTAACCGAGCCAATTGTTTCAATATTATTCAAATTAACACCAAGGCCGCATTGAATTGTCCATATTCCATCAGGAGTACGGGTCACTGAAAAAGACACTACAGAATCAACCGGAACATTTTCCTGCCAGTTAAAACCAGTAGTAAGAATAGAAGTTGCAGTTCCCCCCGATGCTTTCCATAGTTTTACCAAATCATCAGACCCGGTGAAATTAACTCCTAAAACATAGCCCTGGGATGAACCATAAGTAACCATTCCATCAGCATTTCCATCAGCATAAAGAAAAACAGACCAATTATTTGCCGATGATGGTGGATAGGCATGCCGGATCTTAAAATGCCAGGAGATTGTACCCTGGTCTGGTTTCAGATCAGAAATTGCAATAGAAACCTGATCACAACCGGAAGAAGGATTATCAAAAGCATGATGTAAAGAATAATTTCCATTGATGGCCTCTAAACTATTCGCCTGCCACCTTCCATTCACACTTTCTTCCCATTCCAAAATAGCACCATCTTCAAAATCAAAAGCTAGCTGCCCGTTGAGAAGTATGGGTAAAAACCAAAAAATCAAGAAGAGTTTTCTCATTTAGACTTATCAATAATATCAGAAATTAACCTAACTTTGCCATTCGAAATTCATGAACCTTATTCTTCATAAATGTTCAGATAATTAAATTATGTTTACGAAGAATTATCTGATTTTGTTCATTAATATTGCAAAAACTTTATAATTTTTCTTTAATGAAAGTAGTTGTAGTTGGCTCAACCGGAATCGTAGGAAAAACTATGATCAAATTATTGGAAGAGAGGAATTTCCCGGTTTCCGGGTTTATGCCTGTTGCCAGTGAGAAATCTATTCACAAAGAGATTATCTTTAATAATAAGAAATATGAAGTTCAATCTGTTAGTAAAGGGTTAGATTTCAAACCAGATATCGCTATTTTTTCTGCGGGGTCAGAGCTTTCAAAACAAATGGCTCCTGAGTTTGCCAAACTTGGAACCGTGGTTATTGATAACTCGTCAGCATGGAGAATGGATCCTTCAAAAAAGCTCATTATTCCTGAAATAAACGGAGATATACTTACTAAAGAGGATAAAATTATTGCAAATCCAAACTGTTCAACTATACAAATGTTGATGGTCATCACTCCCTTACACAAGCATTTTGTAGTTACACGAGTAGTTGTTTCGACCTATCAATCAGTTACAGGATCAGGGATAAAAGCAGTGAAACAAATGGAAGCGGAACGTGAAGGAAACGATAGCTTGCGCTTTTATCCACATAAAATAGACAGGAATTGCCTGCCTCATATTGATGTTTTTGAAGAAAACGGATATACTAAGGAGGAAATGAAAATGGTGAATGAGACCCATAAGATCCTGAATGACACATCAGTCAGGCTTACAGCGACAACGGTAAGAGTCCCTGTTACCGGAGGCCATTCTGAGTCAGTGAACCTTGAATTTTCCAAACCTTTTGAATTAAAGGAGATTTTTACAATTCTGAAAAAAAGCCCGGGAGTATGCATAGTGGATAAGCCTTCCCGCAATGAATATCCAATGCCAATTGATGCTGAAGGAAAAGATGATGTTTTTGTTGGCCGGATCAGGATTGATGAATCCAGGGAGAACTGCCTGAACCTATGGATTGTAGCTGACAACCTTCGCAAGGGAGCTGCAACAAATGCCATCCAGATAGCTGAGACACTAATCAATAAAGGATTAGTATAAAAAATCGTTATAAGGATACCTTTTTATGTGTATTTCC